>JANLZY010000317.1:0-2223 GCA_031359365.1 Methylotenera sp.
TTTTTCTGCACGTACTGTATTAACTGCCACTGCATTTACCGCATCTTTACTATTCACAAATTTATCTAACGCTGCCGCACCTCTGAAAGTCGGCTACAGCGATTGGCCGGGTTGGGTCGCATGGCAAGTGGCGATTGATAAGGGCTGGTTTAAAGAAGCTGGCGTAGATGTTCAATTTGAGTGGTTTGATTACGTTGCTTCTATGGATGCATTTGCCGCAGGGAAAATTGATGGTGTCACTGTCACCAATGGCGATGCACTTGTTACTGGGTCAGGTGGCGCTAAAAATGTCATGATTCTTCTGACTGACTACTCAAACGGCAACGATATGATTGTGGCTAAGCAGGGCATAAAAAGTCTGAAGGATTTAAAAGGCAAAAAAATCGGTCTGGAAACTGGTTTTGTTGAACATCTTTTACTGCTAAATGGTTTAGAAAAAATTGGCATGAAAGAATCTGATGTCACCATCGTCAACACTAAAACCAACGAAACCCCACAAGCCTTAGCTTCAGGCGATTTGTCTGCTATTGGCGCATGGCAACCAAACTCTGGTGAAGCAATGAGTCGCGTTCCAGGCGCTAAACCTATTTATACCTCTGCTGATGAACCCGGCCTAATTTACGACGTATTAACAGTAAGCCCAACGAGTTTATCTAGCCGCAAAGCTGACTGGAAAAAAGTGATTAAAGTGTGGGACAAAGTCGTGATGTACATCAATGACCCTAAAACTCAGCCAGATGCAGTGAAAATCATGGCAGCTCGCGTTGGTATTAAACCAGAAGCTTATTTACCATTATTGAAAGGCACTAAGTTGCTCAGCCTAGAAGAGGGTAAAAAAGTATTTGTTAAAGCGCCTGGCTTTAAATCTCTATACGGCTCTTCAAAAATCTCAGATGACTTCAATGTGAAATACGGCGTATACAAAAAGCCTATGGATATACAAAAAGCGATAGATCCTTCATTGCTAGCTAAATAGTCTGACTATTTAGTTTTTGAATATCGATTTACTAAAGTTAAATAGATTGGTTGCAGAATGAGTCTAGAGTCTTGGTTTGCTGTGCGTAGGGAGTTGTCGCCGCGTAGGCAAAAGTTATTGGGTTTAGGCTCGTTTCTGTTGCCATTGCTAATTTGGTGTGTAGTGAGTTATGTGCCGTTTGTATGGCATCCGATGGTGTTAGTGAGTAAGCCAGGAGATGTCGATTATTTTCAGGTGGACATGCTGGTGGATAAGGCTTCATTTAAGGAGGAGTCCGCCAACATGCAGGCTGCTGGCAAGGCGATTCCTGAAGGCAAGCCCGCCAACCCCATTTACTTACCTGCACCACATGAAGTTGCAAAAGCATTGTATACAGGGTTTACAACAGCGCCTGAACAACGCGATGGTAAATGGCTACATGAAAGTCTTTGGCACAGTATTCAAATTATATTTTGGGGATTTTTTATCTCATCATTGATTGGCGTTCCCATCGGAATTTTATGCGGAACTTACAGTGCAGTTTCCAGATTAAATGAGCCTTTCATTGAGTTTTTCAGGTATTTGCCTGCACCTGCATTCGGTGCGCTAGCAGTCGCTATTTTAGGAATTTATGATGGTCCGAAAATAGCGATTATCGTGATTGGTACGTTGTTTCAGCAAATTCTGATTATCGCTAATACCACACGTAAGCTTGATTACTCGCTGCTAGAAGCTGCGCTAACGCTAGGTACTAGTAAATTTAAACTCATGATGCACGTGATTATCCCTGGTATTTTGCCAGAGCTTTATCGTGACCAGCGCATTCTATTAGGCTGGGCTTGGACTTATCTGATCGTGGCAGAGTTGATCGGTACATCATCGGGCATCACATGGTTTATCACACAGCAGGCACGGTATCAGCATTTTGATAATGTTTATGCGGCCATCATCATCATCGGCGTGATTGGCTTAGGCGGAGATTTAATTCTAGCTTGGCTAAGTAAGCACCTGTTCCCATGGGACAGGCCTGCGAATAAAGAGTAAGGGCGTATATGGACATAAGCACTAAACTACCCAGTTATTTAGAACAATCTGAAGCCGTTAAGAATCGCTTTGATAGGCTCAAGCAGCGCGAAGTGATTTTAGAGGTGAAGCAGTTAGGTAAAGTGTACAAAACTGCAAAAGGTGAGGTCACCGCACTTGAAAACATTAATTTTAAAACGCATAGACGTGAATTTGTGTGCGTGATTGGTCCATCAGGTTGCGGC
>JANLZY010000319.1:0-4927 GCA_031359365.1 Methylotenera sp.
TGTGAAGCATTTTGTTGGTGTTAGTTCATCAAGTTTGCTTAATAACTTAAATTTTAATGGAAATCATGATGGCTGAATCAACCAGTAGCACCAATCAGAATAATTTAATTTGGCTTGATATGGAAATGAGTGGCTTATTGCCAGATTCAGACCGTATTTTAGAACTCGCTGCAGTTGTTACCGATGCAGACTTGAACGTATTAGGCGAGTCGCCAGTGTTTGTAATTCATCAAAGTGATGCAGTTTTAGACGGTATGGATGCATGGAACAAGGGTGCGCACGGGCGTTCTGGATTAATTGAAAAGGTGAAGGCTTCTACTTTAGACGAAGCTGAAGCCACAATACAAATGACTGCGTTTCTAAAACAATTTGTACCAGCTAATAAATCACCTATGTGCGGCAACTCTATCTGTCAGGACAGGCGCTTTATGGCGCGCTATATGCCAGATTTGGAGAGCTATTTCCACTATCGCAATTTGGATGTGAGTGTGTTTAAGGAGCTTGCACGTCGTTGGAAGCCAGAAATCTACTCCGGATTTAAAAAAGCCAGTAAACATGAGGCGTTGGCAGATATTTATGAGTCTATCGATGAGCTAAAATATTATCGTGAACACTTTATCGTTAAGTAGTCACTGATAATTACTTAGGTAAAAAAAGAGGGCGTCAATCAAGACGCCCTAGAGGGAGGAGAAACTTGCTTTGGAGAAGCATAGTATTAGTTAAGCATTTAGCGTGCCAAGTTTCTCACCTCATCTGATTTAACTATATTTCATTCATTTTCAAGCAGTTTTTTATATTCAGCCAAATATTCTAAAGCGCTTTTATCCCAGCTTAAATTCTGTTGCATGCCATTTTTTTGAATTTGTTGCCAAGCTTTTGTATCGTTATTGAATACATTTAAGGCTTGTTTAATACAACTTAACAAGCTTGCAGGGCTGGCTTCGCTCATCACAAAACCATTCGCTGTTTTGTTTTTAAACGTGATAATGTTGGTATCAACCACTGAATCCGCCAAGCCGCCAGTCGCGTTGACGATAGGCGGCGTGCCGTATGCCAGCCCGTATAGCTGATTCAGGCCGCAAGGTTCAAAGCGTGAAGGCATGATGAACATATCGACCCCAGCCATGATTTGATGTGATAGCTGCTCGTTATAACCAATGGTGACGCTGACTTTATTTGGGTTGTCATTAGCAAGGTGACGGAAGGCATTTTCAAGCGAGCTTTCACCGCTTCCCAATAAGGCTAATTGGCAACCAGAGTCCACCAACTTCTGAACGATAGGCACTAGCATATCTAAGCCTTTTTGATGTGTTAGGCGACTTACTACGCCTAATAATGGTGCATTTGCATCAATTTGAAGCCCAAGTCTTTGCTGCAAAGCATTTTTAACTTCTTTTTTACCCGCTAATTTACTGGCGCTGTAAGTTTTGGTGAGATGAAAATCTGTTTCTGGGTTCCATTCATCTGTTTCAATGCCGTTTAGAATACCTTTCAGTTCATTGCTGCGCTTGCTGAGTAAGCCTTCCAAACCGAAACCGAACTCTGCTGTTTGAATTTCTTTTGCATAGCTCGGGCTAACTGTTGTAATGGCATCCGCATAAAAGATGCCTGCTTTTAAGAAAGATAACTGGCCATGATATTCAAAGCCTTCCACGGCAAAATTACCGTGAGGTAAGGCTAAGGTTGTCAGCCAGCCTGGTGCGTAGCAGCCTTGAAATGCCATGTTGTGTAGGCTGATAATAGACTTTGCAGTAGTATGCTCTACCAGCTTCATGTAGGCTGGCGTTAAGCCAGTTTGCCAGTCGTTGCAATGCACAATGTCAGGTTGCCACTCTGGAATAGGGCTGTTTGGGCCACTAATTATTGCAGCAGCTTTCGATAATATGCCAAAGCGCACCGGGTTATCTAGCCACTCCTGCCCAGTCGCGTCTACATAAGGGCCACCATCGCGCTCATATAAACCTGCTGCTTTTATCACCATTACTTTCATATCAGTGTCTAAGATTGTTCCCATCATGAGTTCGGCATTTTCAATGACAGGTAAATTTTTCAGCGTAGCGAGGTGATGTAAGTCGTCCAGTTGCTTTAAGACTGAGGGATAGCCTGGAACCAAAATGCGCACATCAACACTTAGATTCTGCAGCGCGGAGGGTAGTGAGCCGCTTACGTCGGCTAAGCCACCAGTTTTTATTAGAGGGAATACTTCAGAGGTGACGAATAAGACGCGCAAAATATACTTTCTGCATAATGACATTGATGCATTATTATATTGTATAAATTAATGGCTATAACATTGTTTCAGAGGTGAGCATGGGATTTAACGGATTTTTAGCAGTTGGTACTGGTGCTGCCATTGGCGCATGGATGCGTTGGGGCTTAAGTGTGATGCTTAACACAAGTTTTCCAGCATTACCATTAGGCACTTTACTGGCAAACTTGGTTGGCGGTTATCTTATTGGTTTATTCATGGGCGTTTCTGTGTTGTCTTCAACATTAGCACCAGAAGTTAGACTCTTTTTGGTGACTGGCTTACTGGGTGGGCTAACAACATTTTCCACTTTTTCTTCTGAAGCCGTGACTCTGTTGACCAGAGGACAATATGCTTGGGCGACAACGCATATATTAGCTCATGTGTTGGGTTCGTTAGCTATGACAGGTTTAGGTTTATATACAGTGCAAATCATACGAAGTTAATATGCACCAATACAATTAAACCATTATAAATTAGAGTCTCAAGCCAAAACAAAAAAGCCCTGAAGAATCAGGGCTTTTTTGTTACTAGGTTTTCACCTTAAAAATTTTCAACACTATTTATTTTGTGTTTCCACCATCACTAAAGGTTCTGCGCTTGCATCATCGGTAGCGTTTTTCTGCCAATTTGCAGCTTTGCGTGGTGCCTTTGGCTTAACTTCTTCAACTGTTACTGCTTTTGGCGCATCTGTTTTCGTTTCTACCAATTGTAAACCTGTAGCTGCTAAATCAACTGGTTTCGCTTCAGTTTTTGCTTTTCGTGGGCGAGCAGGGCGTTTGTTGTCAGCTTTTGCTGGAGCGGCTTCTGCCGTCGCAGTAGGTGCAACTTCGCCAGCCGCTTCGTTAATAGTTTCAGTTTTCACCACTGGTGCTTTAGCTGCTTTAGGTTTCTTGTTGTTAGGTTTAGGCGCTTCGCTCGCTTTAGTTTCTACAACTGGTGCAGTACTCTCGCTCGCGGTGCTTTCAGCAGAAACAGTTGCTGCCTGCGCTTTTGGTTTAGCTTGCTCTACTGGTTTGGCTTGTTCAGCAGTATTGTTTGTATCCGTAACTAACACTTCAGCACTCACGTTTGACTGATCAGCGCTCATTTCCTCATTTGGAACGAACGGACGATTAGCATCACGTGGCACTGAATCATCACGGTCACGACGACCACGGCGATTATTGCGATTACGACGACTGCCAGTGCGCTCAGCAGTTTGCTCAGTTGTTACATTAGTGACTGGTGCATTGTTTGCAGCGGCTTCAGGTGTAGCAATAGCAGGCTGGTTATTATTGCGTGGCTTATCATTGCGATTTTGATCCGGACGCGCGTGCTCGTTTTTAGCTTGTTGAGGTTTTTGTTGGCGCGGTTCTTGTGGCTTAGCATCAGCAGGACGGGCACTTTCGTTCGGGCGATTAGCACGATTCACATCTTTCTCTGGACGATCACCACGGTTACGCTCGTTACGGTTGCGATTGTTACGGTTGCGGTTATTACGGTTGTTTTCGCGACGTGTATCTTCTGCTTTTTCAGCTTCAGTTTTAGGTGCTTCTACTGCAGTAGGAGTAGAAACGAAGAAACTTTTAATTTTTGCAAATAATGACAATTTAGGCGCTGCAACAACTTCAGCTTCTTTTTCAACCACAATCGGCGCAGGTGCAGCAGGCGTAATGCCTTTAACTGCCGCAACTGGTCTTACCGCTTTAGCCGTTTCTTCTGCAGTTGGAATAAATGTAGTTTCAGCTGGCATTTCCACTAGTTTATAACTTGCACGATTCGTTTCTTCATTCACATCATCATGTTTGATACGCACGATATTGTAGTTAGGCGTTTCAAGGTGAATGTTAGGAATCAACACCACTTCCACGCCCATGCGTTGTTCGATTTTATGAATGTCAGCACGTTTTTCGTTGAGTAAGAACGTCGCTACTTCAACAGGTAATTGCACCTGAATAATAGCGCTATTTTCTTTCATTGCATCTTCTTGCGTAATACGCAGAATATGCAATGCCGTTGATTCAATACCACGAATATGACCAGTACCGCTACAACGTGGGCAAGGGATATGATTAGTTTCACCCAAGCTAGGACGTAAGCGTTGGCGTGATAGCTCTAGTAAACCAAACCTTGAAATCTTGCCTGTTTGCACGCGTGCACGGTCAAAATGCAGGGCATCACGCAGCGCATTTTCAACTTCGCGTTGATTGCGTTGGCTTTCCATATCAATGAAGTCAATCACAACCAAGCCGCCTAAGTCACGTAAACGTAATTGACGAGCCACTTCTTCAGCCGCTTCAATGTTCGTGTTAAATGCAGTATGTTCAATATCGCTACCGCGAGTTGCACGACCTGAGTTCACGTCTACTGAAACCAAAGCCTCTGTGTGGTCAATGACAATTGCGCCACCTGAAGGCAAGCGCACTTCACGTGCAAAAGCAGATTCAATTTGATGCTCAATTTGAAAACGCGTGAATAGTGGAATTTCATCTTGATAAAGTTTTACACGATTCACATTACCTGGCATCACGTGGTTCATGAACTGCACAGCTTGTTCGTGAATGTCCGGTGTATCAATCAAGATTTCACCAATGTCAGAGCTAAAGTAATCACGAATTGCGCGAATCACTAAGCTACCTTCTTGGTAGATTAAATAAGCGCCCGCTTGCATGGCAGAAGCGCCATCAATTGCAGTCC
>JANLZY010000320.1:0-4775 GCA_031359365.1 Methylotenera sp.
AGCATCGGCGTAGCACTCACTAGCTGCACAGTACCAGCGGCTGGGCGTGCTACTTTTGACATTAGCGATACTGAAATTGAAATGGGCGTTGGCATACACGGCGAGCCCGGTCGCAGACGCGAAACCATGCGCCCAGCCGACGAAATTATCGGCGATTGCGTTGCAGCTATTTTGATGGATTTTAAAACAAGACAATTGCAGCTTTCTAAAAAGCACGAGGTCTTACTACTCATTAACAGTTTTGGCGCTACACCGCTGATGGAGCTTTACCTCATATACAACACCGCTGCCAAACTATTCAATCTGCATAATCTTGAAGTTACACGCTCACTCGTTGGCAACTACACCACGGCTTTAGATATGGCGGGCGCTTCAATCACCTTATGTTTATTAGACGATGAAATCAAACAGCATTGGGATAGCCCTGTGCATACTGCGGCACTAAGATGGGGTAAATAAGTCGCGGCAATAGCTCTTTAAGCTAGAAACCTGCTTTTCAGCGCCTCTAAATTAAACTCTTTTAATATAGCCTCTAATCGCTCTTGCGCATTTTTGCGTGGCTGACCGGTATATTTGGCAATAATCAGCTCATTTTTCATGGAATGTTCCCAACCCACCAATTCCGTTACAGTCAGTTTATAACCTGCAGCTTCAAGCTGCAAACAGCGCAACACATTGGTGATTTGGCTACCAAATTCGCGCGTGTGAATCGGATGGCGCCAGATTTCACTTAAAGGCGTTTTGCCAAAACTTTCATTTTTATGCTGACGTAACACTTCCGCCACCTCTGCCTGACAACAAGGCACTAGCACCATGTATTTAGCTTTTTTCTTTAATCCAAACTGAATCGCGTCATCAGTGGCGGTATTGCAGGCATGCAGCGCTGTCACAATATCCACAGTGTCTGGCAAAGTATTAGAGGTGATGGACTCTTCCACACTTAAATGTTGAAAACCCATGCGTTCAAAATGCAAATCTTCCGCAAGCTGACGTGATTTTTCAACCAACTCAGCGCGTGTTTCTATACCTATTACCTGCCCTGTTGCATGCTGTTTAAGCAATAAATCATACAAAATAAAACCTAAATATGACTTGCCTGCGCCATGATCGACCATGGTTGGATTAGGATTTTTCGCCAACACTTCATTAAACAATGGCTCAATAAAATTCACCAAATGGTAAACCTGCTTAAGCTTGCGACGACTGTCTTGGTTTAGCTTACCGTCGCGCGTGAGGATGTGCAGCGCTTTAAGTAGCTCGATGGATTGGTTGGGCTTTATTTCGGGTATTTGCATGTGCGTATTTTAAGCCATAAACGCTAAACTAAAGATAAACACAGATAAAAACTTGATTTGTAGCACTAAATGTTAAAATGCAAAGCAATCAGCAATATTTAATGCCTCGAAAATTGGAAATGTTTATACAAGACGAGGCGCGAAATTATTTTGGGTGCGCCGCATATGGGTTATATGCAAGCAACCAAAATAATTGAGTATCGAAGTATTGTGACATACGCATTTGCAAGTCCTTTAGGGCTTAGCAAACCGGAGTACCCTTATGGTACAACATTTTTAATTTTGAGGTATTAAATGGCAATTCAATGGTATCCGGGTCACATGACCCAAGCACGCAAAAAAGCCGAAGAAACAATGGAATTTATGGACATTGTAATCGAGGTGCTGGATGCGCGCGTGCCTGAGGCAAGCCATAACCCTGTGATTAATGAAATGCGCTTGTTTAGACAGCGCCCTAACTTAAAAATACTCAATAAATCTGACTTGGCAGACCCTAAAGCGACTGAAGCTTGGTTGAATTACTTTAACCGTCAACCCAACACCAAAGCCGTTGCGCTTTCGTGCAAAAAACCTGGTGAAGCCAATAAAATTCTAAAGCATTGTTTAGCGCTTACACCGCACCGCGGCACGCATTTAAAACCTTTGCGCATGATGATTATGGGCATTCCTAACGTAGGCAAATCAACGCTGATGAACGCCCTGCTCAACCGCCGCGTAGCGAAAGTGGGCGATGAACCTGCTGTGACTAAAAGCCAGCAGCGCTTTGACATTAGTGAAACCATGAGTATTACCGACACGCCAGGCATGATGTGGCCAAAAATTCAGTATGAAAGTGACGGCTACATGCTAGCCGCCAGCCATGCGATTGGTCGCAACGCGGTGATTGATGAAGATGTTGCAATCTTCTTAGCCAACAACTTACTTAAAAGCTACCCAGCACTAGTGAATGCGCGCTACAAACTAGACACCATGAAACACGAAGGTAGTTTCTTAGATGTGCTCAAAATGGATGGCGTAGATTTACTCGAAGCCATTGCCAGACGCCGCTCATACAAACGCCATGATGGTTTATGGGATATGGAAAAAACCGCAGTCGCATTTTTAACCGATTACCGAAGCGGCGCGATCGGCAGAATTAGTTTAGAAACACCGCTAAGCCGTAGTGAAATGATGCAAGCAAGTTTGCCGAATGTTGTCGAAGATGTAGTTTCCGAGATAGATGAAGACGAGGTCAACTAAAACAGTCCATTTCTACATCGCATATTTATGCGATTGATATATCCAAACCGTAAACTCTGATTTATTGTGTGCACTAGGAGTTTCAAAATGCAAAAACAGAGTTTACAACTACTAAGTATGCTTGTTTTATTGGCGATAGCGACTGCCCTTAATTACAACTTTTTCGCCACTTTGGGTATTACTGGGGTCACTCTATTAAATTTGCTGGTAGTCGTAGCGGCAGCTTATTTTTGTGAGTTTTTTGTAGCGTTAAGCATTGCTCTTTTAGCTTTTTTAACGATAAACTACTTTTTCACCGAGCCGCGTTATACCTTTGAAGTTGCGCATGCGGAATCATGGACTAGTTTAGTTTGCTTTCTTATTGTATCCACCGTCATCACCTCACTGGTTAAGCAACTCAAGTTTCAATCACAACAAGCACTTATTAATGCGCAACGGGCAGAGTTTGCCAGAATGCTTGCAGAGCGTTTGGCGCTTGCCAACAATATTGATAATCTGTTGTTGGATACTTGCACATTACTGCAAAAAGAGTTCAATAAGCCGTTTGCCATCTCCATGCCTCAGCCAGCAAACTCGACAGAGTCAAAATACAGCTATAGCCTCAGCATTCAATCTGACGTGATATCTGCACCAGATAAGCGCTTATTGAATTGGGTTTCAGAGAATGGCAAACCGATTAGCCCTTACACAGACTACTGGACTGAATCTATCACGCAATCAAAACAGTGGTTACTGCCGTTCAACCGCTTACCAAGTGCTGATCCAATTTTAGTGGTGGATAAAGTTGATGATGAGGAAAGCATAGAAACTTATACGGCAATAAAATCTTGTGTGGATCAAATTTCGCAAGCGTATCAACGACTAATCAATAGTGAAAAAGCTCAACTTGCAGAGCTGGCCACTCAAGAAGAGGCTATTCAGAATGCGCTGTTGGCCTCTATTTCTCACGATATGCGCACACCACTTACGTCTATTTTAGGTGCTGCGACTACCTTGCAACAAGCTAATTTGAATGCCGAGCAAACAGCGCAATTAACTACATTAATTACTTCTCAAACTCGTTATTTGGCGAGTACTACCGAGAACATACTCTCGCTTATTCGCCTAGAGTCACACTCGGCAAGCCCTGTCCCCATGGACTGGCAATCGCCAGAAGAGCTCATTGGAGTAGTGATGGCGTTATATCAAAACCGCGGTGAAACGCTCAATATTAAAGTCACGATGAGTGAACTAGAGCTGTTAATAAAAGGTAATGTAAACCTGTTAACGCAGGCTTTGATCAATTTGATTGATAACGCGAAACAGGCACATGCAAGTGATGAGCCAATACTGATTGAAGTCAGCAAAATAGACAACATGGTGAATATAAGCGTGAAAGACCGCGGGAATGGCTTCAGTCAGGGCATGGATTCAATCGCCATTAAAAAATTCATGACGACCAAAGCTAAAGGTTTTGGTTTAGGGCTTTCTATTGTGCAAGCTATCGCCAAATCGCATGGTGCAAATTTCAGCCTCAGCAATAGAGATGGTGGTGGCGCATGCGCCACCTTAAGCTTTGTCGCGCCAGAACTGGGTATTGTTGATGTCTAATAATCATATTTTAGTGATTGAAGATGATTTTCAGATCAGTCAATTTCTACAATCCAGCTTGAAAGCTAATGGTTACCACACCGTTTGTGCGCATGCCATTGCAGAAGGTAAACGCTTATTTGAGGCCAACAAACCTTCCTTGCTAATACTAGATTTGAATCTACCAGATGGCGATGGAAGAGAGGTGATTTCATACGTGCGCCTGAATTCAGACATTCCAATACTAGTGCTCTCTGCACGCCAAGCAGAGCAAGAGAAAGTCGATTGCTTTAATGATGGGGCTGATGATTATTTAGCTAAACCATTTGGCGTGAATGAGCTGCTCGCCAGAGTTAAAGTGGCGCTCAAACGCACGGCGATGATGTCATTACGTGACGATGTCTATCACGTAGATGAGTTAACAATAGATATCGTCAATTCCACCGTATTATTAAATCAACAGCCTGTGCACTTAACCCCAATCGAGTTTAAATTGCTCTTCATATTGGTGACAAAGCCGGGGAAAGCATTCACACATCGCCAACTATTGACTGAAGTTTGGGGCGCAGAATATGTAGATGACACGCATTATTTGCGTATCCATATGGGGCGATTACGCGCCCGCTTAGAAAAAACTCCTGCTACACCGCGTTATATATTAACCGAAGCTGG
>JANLZY010000344.1:0-12418 GCA_031359365.1 Methylotenera sp.
CGTCTAAGCCGCGTTTTTTTGCTTCCAGAGCAATTGCGAAAGCGACCTTTTCAGCGCCCATAGAAAGCGCGCTAGAATCGCGGGGAATATATACTTTAGTACTGATATTAGGAGTCGTCATATTAAGCCCTTGCCTCTGCAATCAGTGCATCCAAATCTTCAGCAGAAACACGTCCATAGACCTCTTCATCCATCATCACGGCTGGTGAAAGCGCGCAATTACCTAAGCAATAGACGGCTTCGAGCGTAATGGCATCATCAGAAGTCGTTTGATGGTAATCCACATTCAAGCACTTTTTAGCGTGCGCCTCCAATGCTTCAGAACCCATAGATTGACAGGATTCAGCGCGACAAATCTGCATCACATGACGACCCGGCTTGTGCGTGCGAAAGTGATGATAAAAAGTCACCACGCCATGCACCTCAGCCACTGACAAACTCAGCGCCTTACCAATCTGAGAATAAGAAGACTCGGGAACGTATCCAATATTGTCCTGAATGGCATGCAGCAATGGCATTAGCGCACCAGGCATATGCTTATGCTCACTAATCAATGCACTTAATCTGGCATCTACATCTTGTTTTGTTTCTAAATCTTGCAACTTATTCTCTCCAAAACAACTAACATTATATTCATATACGCATTAGTATAATACACTTGTCAAATCGTTACCAATTCGACAAGCAATGACCAAAAAAGTGCTTAATTCTTCAAAAATGCTTACTCAAATACCGCAGAAAAAACTTGTAGACCAATTTGGTCGTACAGTAGATTATATCCGGCTATCCATTACGGATCGCTGCGACTTTCGTTGCGTGTATTGCATGTCAGAAGACATGACTTTTTTACCGCGCGATGAAGTATTAAGTCTTGAAGAATGTGCGCGGCTCGTAAAAATATTTGTCGAATTAGGGGTAAGCAAAGTACGCATTACTGGTGGCGAACCGCTAGTGCGTAAAAATGCATTATGGCTTTTTGAAGAGGTCGGCAAACTTGAAGGGCTCGATGAGTTAGTACTCACTACCAATGGAAGCCAGCTAGAGAAGCAAGCCCAAGATTTAAAAAACGCAGGGGTGAAGCGCATTAACATTAGCGTCGATAGCCTTAACACTGAACGCTTTAAGAAAATTACACGTACTGGCGAACTGGATAAAGTATTACGTGGCATACAAGCCGCCAAACAAGCTGGCTTTGAAAATATCAAATTAAACACCGTGCTCATGCGCGGCGTGAACGATGACGAAGCTTTATCATTAGTTAAATTCGCTATCGACGAAGCGATCGATATTTCATTCATTGAAGAGATGCCTTTAGGCGAAGTAGACCACACAAGAGAATCAACATTCTGCAGCAATGAAGATACTCTTAAAATACTCCAAAGTGAGTACCCACTCATTGCCAGCACAGAAACGACTGGTGGTCCGGCCCGTTATTGGCGAGTAGCCGAGAATAATGGTAAGTCCAACACCAAGATTGGTTTTATTTCACCGCATAGCCATAACTTCTGCGAAAGCTGTAACCGCGTTCGCATTACCTGCAAAGGCGAACTTTACTTATGTTTAGGGCAAGAAGATAAAGTTGACTTAATGCCACTCTTGCGCGCAAACCCAAATGATGACCAAGCAGTCATTGATGCAATTCTGGCCAGTATGGCAATCAAACCTAAAGGGCATGACTTTGATTTACGTCGAGCAGAACCTGCGGTGATTCGGTTTATGTCGCATACAGGTGGTTAGTTATAACTTGAAGCTGCTACATACATGAAACTCGAAAAGGTAAATTATCTAACTTTAAACTCTCGCCAAAAGGAAGTCTTTAACTTTCAAAAAGTTGCATGGTTGCTTGCTGAGTATGGATTCAACTGCATCAAACTTGCCGATGACTGGCAAGGCGCCGACTTCCTTGCTTATCACCAAAGTGGCACTAACACGCTAAAAGTTCAACTTAAATCGCGCGTTACAATTTCACGAAAGTATGTTGGAAAATCAATCTTTATGGCATTCCCAATAAAAAATTCTTGGTACTTAATTGAACACGACGAGTTAGTTAACAGTATAAAACTACAAACATCATGGCTTGCATCGGAATCTTGGCTAAATCATGGTGGATATAGCTCTAACAATCCAAATAAGCAGCTAATTGCTGTGCTAGAAAGCTCTAAGCTTTAATCACAATTACAGACTAATATCATGCCAATCTCAGCAATCATTCTCTCAGGCGGCCGTGCCACTCGTATGAACGGCGTGGATAAAGGCCTGGTGCTTTTACAAAAAAAACCATTCATTCAACACGTTATTGAACGCTTAACACCGCAAGTTGATGAAATACTCATCAATGCCAATCGGGAGCTGGCCCAGTACCAAGCTTTGGGCTACCCAGTGTTACAAGATGAAGTGGAAGACTTTTTAGGGCCATTAGCTGGGTTTAGCTTGGGCTTGCAACACGCCAAGCATGATTATGTACTTACTGTGCCTTGCGACTCTCCATTACTGCCTGTTGATTTAGCTCAACGTCTGATGGCGGCGCTAGTTGAACACAAGGCAACGATTGCAATAGCAAGTAGTGACAACAGCACTCACCCGGTATTTTGTTTATGCAAAAAAACTGTGTTGCCATCCCTCATCACTTATTTACAGCAAGGTGAGCGCCGCGTGAGCGCTTGGCAAAAAAGTCAGCAATATATTGAAGTAGATTTTAGTGATTGCAACGAAGCTTTTACAAACTTAAATACGTTTGAAGATTTAGCAGTATTGGAAGCTGCACTTAATAATACTTAAACCTTTACCCGTCATTCTGAGTGCAACGAAGAATCCAGTGGTTAAGACACATTGCTTGGATTCTTCGTTGCAGTCAGAATGACGTAGAAATAGATTGATTTTTCCAAGAAACCTCAAAATATAAGCATCTCAAAATATGACCAATAAATCCATTCTTTCTGAACTAGCAACCAACCCTAGTTGCATGGATGACTATGACCCAAACTCAATGCCAGTGGCTAAAGCACGGCAGTTCATTAAACAATTTTTAAGCCCCGTTAGTGCCACTGAAGTTTTACCGATTCGCGAGAGTTTAGGTCGCGTATTGGCAGCAGGTATATTGTCGCCAGCTAACGTACCCAATTACGATAATTCGGCGATGGATGGCTATGCGTTTAACGCAGCAGACATCGGCAAGTCTACCGAATTAAAAGTAATAGGATCAGCTTTTGCAGGTAAAGCCTTTGTCGGTGGCATTCAATCTGGAGAATGCGTACGCATTATGACGGGGGGCATGATGCCCAAAGGGGCAGATACTGTCATTATGCAAGAGCGGGTAAACCTTGAAGGCGACTTGATTCGTTTTACAGAAGCACCAAAACCTAAAGCCAACGTGCGCTATACAGGTGAGGACTTGCAATTGGGCAAGACGGTTTTGCCTACAGGCCACATAATGCGTGCGGCTGATTTAGGGTTAATCGCTTCACTAGGCATTGGCGAAGTCAGTGTTTTTCGTCAACTCAAAGTGGCTTTCTTCTCTACAGGCGATGAATTAGCCAGTATTGGCAAGCCCTTACAAGAAGGTCAAGTTTACGACAGCAACCGGTACACACTTTACGGCATGCTAAAACGTCTTGGGGTAGAAATCATAGATATGGGTGCAATTGCAGATGACCCTGAGTTGCTGGAAAAGACCTTACTGAGCGCGGCAAAACAAGCTGATGTAGTCATTACCAGCGGCGGCGTTTCTGTGGGTGAGGCTGACTATATGAAGCAGTTGCTCGCTAAACATGGTCAAGTGATGTTTTGGAAAGTAGCCATGAAGCCTGGCCGACCACTTGCATACGGCAAGATAGGTGCAGCGCATTATTTCGGACTACCTGGCAATCCTGTGGCTGTGATGGTGACATTTTATCAATTTGTACGCGAAGCTATGCTGGTATTAATGGGACAAACCAACCCAGCACCATTACCCACGTTTAATATTGTATGTACCGAAAACATCAAAAAACAAACGGGGCGTACTGAATTTCAACGCGGCATATTATTTGCCGATAGCGATGGCACATGGAAAGTTAAACCGACGGGCGCACAAGGCTCGGCGATTTTAAGCTCAATGTCATTGGCTAATTGTTTTATTGTTCTCGATGAAGCAGTTGGTAACTTAGATGCAGGGGCTTTAGTACAAGTGCAAGTGCTAGATGGCTTGGTTTAGGATTGCTTTTCAAATTCATGACCAGCTTGTTGTATAATTTTCAGTTAATTTGAAATTATTACCGATTTCTTTAGCAATTTTTACTCACTTAATTTGGAATATTTTTGTCTTTGAACATCGCCGTCAATCATTCCAATAACAGTCAATCTGGTGCAATCAATGCTAACAGCAACGCACTGATGTGGGCGGTTATCTGCTCAATCTTGCTGCATATTGTGCTCGCGTTTATTATTCCCAATATTAAGTTTGAGGGTGTTAAAAAACCAGTTTTATTAACCGTTGAATTAAGTAAAAAACTTGAGCCGCTGCCTGTTGTTATACCAGAGCCTGTTAAAGCCCAGCCAGATCCGATTAGACCTAAAATAGAACCCAAGCCGGAGCTGAAGCCCATCACCAAGCCGCGACCAACACCAACTGCTGTCAAAAATGAGCCTACGCCTTATGTGCCGCAGCCAGCAGTTGTAGCCCATCAAGCAGAAGTCATTGCAGCTGCACCTAAGGCCGATGCGGCGCCATCCCCCATGCCGCCTACAGCTGTAGCGACACTTGAGCCTCCTAAAGCTGCTGCGCCGAGCCAAGAGGACATGGATGATGCTCGCGGCAGATATGGCAATACACTTTGGGGTGCGATTGGCAAACATAAACAATACCCTCGCATTGCGCAAATGCGCGGCTGGCAAGGTGAGGCTGTTGTCGAGTTGTTACTTGATGGTAACGGGAAACTTAAATCTAAAAAAATCATTCAATCAAGCGGCTTTGAGAGCTTAGATAAACAAGCCCTAGAAATGGTTGAAAAAGCCGCGCCATTTCCGGCCCCACCAGAAGCCTTACGCGGCAGTAACTTCAGCATCAAAGTACCTATTCCATTTAAACTTGAAGATCAGTAGCTTTTCAAGACTTATCACAATTAACTTGCCTGCATGCTGAGAAAAAACAAATCTCTAAAAGACCTACTGCTGATTCATGAGTTGGCATTTATCTTACTCATTATCTTGGCGGCCACTGCTGGCGCCATTGGTATTCATTTGTGGGAAAAGTCTAGCCAAGAGGCAAGCCGAATCAGCTTATTAGTAGTCGAGGTGCAGCAAACCCGTGGTGATTTATATCGCCAAATGAAAGAATTATTTGACGCCTACTTTTTGGATGATGCTACAGCACGCAAAGAATATAGTGACTTTACCATCTCGATTGAAAAGCATTTTGATCAATTACAAACCATTACTGTAGGTGAAGCAGAAAAATCTGCCATTAATGAACTGCATGCTAGTTACAAAAAATTTGTAGTAGAAACACCCGCTTTATTTGAACAATACCAAAGTCTAAGTAACGACAAAACCAAACACGCGCTAAATACTGACATAGAAACAGGACTATTTAAGCGCTTTGAAGACATTCTTGCGCACACCGAAAAGTTACTGAATCAAAAGCAAGCTCAACTTAACAAACAGCTCGTTGAAACCAAGCGCACCGCAACTATCTTACTGATTATTCCACTCGTATTGGCAGTATTACTGTTGATTTTTTCTAGAATATTCTTGAAACGCGCCATTGTTAAACCTATCAGAGATGTATTGAAAGCCACGGCAGAGATTAGCGCAGGCAACCTTACTTACAAAGCACCCGAAGAAGGTGTTGCCGAACTGGCTTCGGTATCACAAGCCATTAATGAAATGGCGGAGAAACTGGCCTCTAGCCAAGAAGCGCTGGTACGCACCGAAAAACAAGCAGCGCAAGGTTTATTGGTGCCTATGCTGGCACATAACATTCGCAACCCTTTAGCGAGTATACGTGCCACAGCTCAGGTAATGGATGACCCAGAACATGACACCGAAACGCGCTTATCATTACGCGGCATTATTGATACCGTAGATAGACTAGAACGTTGGACTGGCGCACTGCTGGCTTATTTATTGCCGCTAAAACCTCAGCCAGAAAATACTAGTCTGCAAGAAATCGTGAATGGCGCGCTAGCGCCGTTACAACAAAAGATAAGAGAAAGGTCAATTGAGTTCACTCTGCCAAACTGGCCTAAAACTACCGCAATATACACAGACCAGCATTTGCTAGAACAAGTCATTTACAACTTATTATTAAATGCGATTGATGCTTCAAGTAAAAACAGCACTATAGAAATTACGCTAAAAGTAGCGCCGACAAAATATACGCTATCACTGCTAGATCAAGGCTGCGGCATGCCATTTACGCCAGATCCTAGCGCCATGAGCGCACCAACCACCAAGAGATTTGGTACGGGTATCGGCATCCCGTTCGCGTTTAAAGTATGTGATGTGTTGGCTGGCGAATTAAAATTTGAGGGGCGTCATGAAGGCGGTACGGCTATCACGATTCTACTGCCTAAAACTTTGAACTTATCTGTCAATTAAAGCCCTTATTTAAAACTCATTAATTAAAACCTAAAGCCATCAATATTTAATTATCAATTTACGGCTAAATATCGACAATTCTTCGCATATCCTATTGCCTATTTCAGGCTTTTTATCAACAATGGAGGTAGATAATATGACCGATACACTAATACTCGACAAAGCAGTTCCAGATTTTCAGTTGCCCGCTACAAGCGGTGTGACTTTTCAGTTATCCCAATTTCTCGGTAAAAATCTTATCATCTACTTTTACCCCAAAGATTCCACCCCAGGCTGCACCACGCAAGGCATTCAATTTAGAGAGGCTTATGCTGATTTTCAGAATCTGAATACTGAGATTTTTGGCGTTTCTAGAGATAGCTTAAAGTCGCATGAGAACTTTAAAGCAAAATTTAGCTTTCCCTTCGAGTTGCTGGCAGATACCGAAGAGCTTGCTTGCTCGCTATTTGGCGTCATGAAAATGAAAAATATGTACGGTAAGCAAGTACGTGGTGTTGAGCGCAGCACTTTTGTTATCGATAAAAATGGTACGCTTATTAAAGAATGGCGCGGCGTTAAGGTGGATGGTCATGCTGCAGAAGTTCTTAATTTCATTAAAACGATTTAATATCAACTTGCTTGATTAAATCTTATAAATTTCTTTATCACTCACAATTAGAAAGAATGTAATGGCAAAAAAATCGCTAAATGCTACCAAGCTTTTTGTACTTGATACCAACGTATTAATACATGATCCTTCTAGCTTGTTTCGCTTTGAAGAGCATGACATTTTTCTGCCCATGGTGACGTTGGAAGAGCTTGATAACAATAAAAAAGGGCTCACTGAAGTTGCGCGTAACGCCCGTCAGGCAAGCCGTAATTTAGAAGAAATTGTAGGTACAGACTTAACCAATCTTGAACTTGGTTGTCCACTGAACGTGAATGGCAATCGCCATCTCACTGGGCGTTTATTTATACAAACGCTGCAAGTCACCACTGAGCTACCAGGGCTTGCAGGTTTAAAAGCAGATAATCAAATTCTAGCCGTCGTGCTTGATTTACAAAAAAGTCAGCCAAGCCGCCAAGTTATTCTAGTCAGTAAAGACATCAACATCCGCATTAAAGCCCGTGCAATGGGTATGCCTGCGGAAGATTACTTTAATGACAAAGTACTTGAAGATAGCGACCTTTTATATAGCGGCATGAAGGAGCTACCTGCCGACTTTTGGGAAAATCACAGCAAAGCGATGGAGTCATGGCAAGAAGCTGGCCGCATGTTCTACCGTATTAGCGGACCTTTATGTAAGTCGTTTCTAGTCAATGAATTTGTTTATTACGAATATGAAAAACCATTCCATGCCTTGGTGCGCAGCGTAGATGGCAATAGCGCAGTATTAGAAGTAGTAAAAGACCATATGCAACCTAAGCACAATGTTTGGGGCATTAATGCGCGCAATCGCGAGCAAAATTTTGCGCTCAATTTATTGATGGACCCAGAAGTAGATTTCGTCAGCTTATTAGGTCAGGCGGGTACGGGTAAAACACTGCTCACATTGGCATCTGCACTCACGCAAGTACTTGATAAAAAGATCTACTCTGAAATCATTATGACGCGTGTTACTGTTTCGGTAGGCGAAGATATTGGCTTTCTACCAGGGACTGAAGAAGAGAAAATGGGCCCTTGGATGGGTGCACTAGATGATAATTTAGAGGTGCTAAATAAGAGCGATGAAGATGCCGGTGAATGGGGTCGTGCAGCCACGCAAGATTTAATTCGTAGCCGCATCAAGGTTAAATCACTCAATTTCATGCGTGGACGTACATTTTTGAATAAATTCTTAATCATCGATGAGGCGCAAAACTTAACGCCTAAACAAATGAAAACGCTAATTACGCGTGCAGGCCCTGGTACTAAGGTGGTTTGCCTAGGCAATATCGCGCAAATCGATACGCCATATTTAACAGAAGGCAGTTCAGGTCTGACCTACGTGGTTGATAGATTTAAGGGTTGGAGCCACAACGGCCACATTACGCTGCAACGTGGTGAACGCTCTCGTCTAGCCGATTTTGCATCCGAAGTTTTATAGCTCTATTGATAAATCAATAATGACTCGAAGACTCTCCCATGATTGTGTTGTAATAACTCCGTGTAAAGCACAGCAAGGTGGAGTCGGAAAAGTCAGTATTTATTTAGAAATGAAATGACCAAAGGTTTTTATACCCTACTAATTGCTCAGTTCTTATCTGCCGTGGCAGATAACGCACTACTATTTGCCTCTATCGCTTTACTTTCAAAACTCAATGCGCCTGAATGGCACGAACCTTTATTGCGCGAATTCTTTGTGATTGCCTACATTGTATTAGCACCATTTGTAGGACCATTCGCTGATGCCCTGCCCAAGGGCAAGGTCATGTTTTTAAGTAATGGCATAAAGTTCTTAGGTTGCTCGCTAGCTTTATTCGGCTTGCCCCCTTTGTACGTATATGCCATTGTGGGCATTGGCGCTGCGGCTTACTCACCTGCCAAATACGGAATATTGACAGAAATGTTGCCTCACTTTCAGCTGATTAAAGCAAACGCTTGGATGGAAGGCACCACAGTCACAGCGATCATCTTAGGACCAGTATTTGGCTCAAGCATTTCAGCTCACGACCCGTATTTCGGCATCGCGATTATCACCTTAATTTACTTACTAGCAGCAGGTTTTAACTATTACATTCCAAAGGTGCCTATCGATCACAAAATGCAAAAGCGTGACTTAGTCTCGCTTCTCAAAGACTTCTGGCATGCCTTTACAACCTTAT
This sequence comes from Methylotenera sp., assembly GCA_031359365.1. Taxonomy (GTDB): domain Bacteria; phylum Pseudomonadota; class Gammaproteobacteria; order Burkholderiales; family Methylophilaceae; genus Methylotenera. The sequence goes on from JANLZY010000344.1 coordinate 9,361, forward strand.
GGCGTGATCCACAAGGACAGGTGTCACTTGCTGTGACTACTTTATTTTGGGGTGCAGGGGCAACTTTGCAATTTGTTGTACTGCGCTGGGCAGGGCTAAAACTCGGCTTAGATGAACAATCTGCAACAAAGCTTATCGCCATATTAGCGGTTGGCATTGCCATTGGCTCTGTTGGGGCATCCATGTTTGTTAAGTTAGAAAATGCAGTTAAAGTTTTACCAGCTGGCATACTCATGGGTATTTTAGTCATGAGTATGATACTGGTTGAATCACCCGAGGTTGCTGCCGTGGTGTTGTTTTGTATTGGAGTATTAGCGGGTTATTTCTTGGTGCCCCTAAACTCGCTACTACAGCATAGAGGACATACTTTACTTGGCGCAGGGCATTCCATTGCGGTGCAAAACTTCAATGAAAATATCGGCATTCTTGTATTGCTAGGCATCTACACTTTAATGGTGCATGAAAACTTACCAATTGATATTATCATCATCATATTTGGCGCATTTGTGAGCATTAGCATGGCTGTTATTTACAAGTTGTATTTAAAACACACCAAAACGAAGTGCTAATGTAACAATTCTAAATATATCTGCAATCAATAAGAAAGGTTGCCAAGGCGACCTTTCTTATTGATTGGTATTTAGTAAGAGGTACTTAGTGAAGCTTCACTTGTGACTCAGCTCGCCTGGTAATTGTGCGGGCTAGTGTTTGCAATGCTGTGCTCCAAAAACCATGCAAAGCCATCAGATGCATTTTATAGAGCGACTGATACATCAATCTAGCGAATAAGCCTTCAATAAATAAACTACTACCCGAGAGCGAGCCCATTAAGTTACCAACCGTAGTGTAGTTACCTAAATTGACCAAAGAGCCATAATCACGGTAGGTAAATTCTGGCAGTTCAGTTTTGCCAGCCACACGGCACTTCACTGATTTAATTAACATTGATGCTTGCTGATGTGCGGCTTGCGCTCGCGGAGGTACGCTCTCACCCGCATTGCCAATCCAAGGGCACGCTGCGCAATCACCAAATGAAAAAATATGCTCATCTAAAGTAGTTTGCAATGTGCGATTCACCACAAGCTGATTAATTCGATTAGTCTCTAAGCCATCTATTTCATGTAAAAAGTCTGGTGCTTTAATACCTGCTGCCCATACAACTAATACTGAAGGAATAAAGCGACCGCTATGTGTATGTACGCCTTTATCTGTTACCTCTGTTACACGCTCACCAGTGTAAAGATGCACACGTAATTTGCTCAGCTCCAGCTCCACTGAGTTAGAAAGCTTAGCTGGAAGCGCTGGAAGCACGCGAGTATTGGCCTCAATCAATGAAATCTGAATATCGCGGTCTGGATTAATTTTATCTAGTCCATAGGCTGCTAGTTCACGCGTCGTATTATGCAATTCGGCTGAGAGTTCAACACCTGTAGCACCCGCCCCGACTATCACCACTTCTAACTGGCCTGAATGCACTGGCGCTTGCTGTGTTTGCGCACGTACAAGGGCATTGTGTAAGCGTCTATGAAATTTTTCCGCTTGGTCTTGGGTGTCTAATGCTATTGAATATTCGCTCGCACCTTTAACGCCAAAATCATTCGTGGTGCTGCCAACCGCAATAATCAATGTATCGTACTGCACGGTACGACGTGGGATAACCTCTTCACCATCTTCATCAAAATAAGGCGAAATAGATATTTCGCGCTTAGCTCTATCTAGGTTATCCATGCTACCTAAACGGAACTTGAAATGATGCCAGTGAGCCTGCGCAAGATAATTTAATTCATGCTTATCAGGATCCATACTACCAGCTGCAATTTCATGCAGCAGCGGCTTCCAAACATGGGTTTTTGTCTTATCGATCAGCGTAATCATGGCCTTACCTTTGCGGCCAAGAGTGTCTCCAAGTTTAGTTGCTAATTCTAAACCACCCGCACCGCCACCTACGATTACGACGTGATGTAGTTTATTATTTTCAGTGTTTTTCAAAGGAGCCTTTACTGGGATTAAGCAAATACAATTTACTAAAGTTGTTAAGCAACATTACAAAAAAATAGCTATTGCATTATACAATAGCCGTATTGGTAGTTACAGTAACCGTTAGATTTTTGACTAACGCTACTCAGCTAAAACTTATTTTAACCATGTTTTTTCGCCATCACCTTGATACACAGTGCGAATATAACCAATAGCTTTTAAAATATCATCTGTTGTCAAACCATCACCCACATGACTTGGCAATTGATTATGCCAAATTGACATTACACCGCCAGATGTGCCAGGTGTGCCATTCGAGATTGTCTCAAACATGCCTTTATCAGTGGCATTTTTTGCATAAACCCACTTAGTATCAAAAGCACCTGTACCGCCGTTTTTAACTAGAGATGGCGCCATAAGCCCGCCTAAATTACCACCATGACATCCAGTACAGCCATTTAACGTCATTACTTTTCTCCCTGCTTTTGCGGCTTCTGCATCTGCGGCATATTTTTTAGTATATGGGTTCATGCAAGTAGCCAAAAACTCTTTAGCCTCTGGTGTATCTGTTGCAACCACTTTAATAGCCAATGGGCTGTTATCTTTTGTTGAGACTAAATTACAAGTTTTAGACGAGCCTGCAGATGCTGTTGATTCTCCAGCTGCTCCTGAGCTTGTAGTTTTATCACTACAACCTCCTAATACTGCCAACATCACTAACAATGCTAAACTCAACGTACTTTTACCCATTTTAAATCTCCCTGAATTAAACATAAGCTTTAAATTAGAATACTGAAAAATGACTCTAAATTTTATAAATTTCCACACGTCGCCACGGCATTGCCGCCCCTTTAACTGCTAAGGCTGGCACATAAAAAACGGCTACTGTAATTATACAGTAGCCGTTTAAGTTATTACAGCATTACGTTTTTATAGCTATTAGATGACTAACTAATTAATTCTATTAACTTATTTCATCCAATCTTTATCGCCATCGCCTTTGTAAACGGTACGAATATAAGCAACTGCTTTTAGTATCTCATCTGTACTGAGGCCGTCACCAACAAGCAGAGCATGTTGG
>JANLZY010000372.1:0-8443 GCA_031359365.1 Methylotenera sp.
GTTAAATAAGGCGTTGAATGATGCTCAAGGTAGGTATTTTCATAGCACTCATAGAAAAACTGCCATTGTTCAGGTGTAATGTCGGCACCTTTGATGCGCTTACAAACCACACCAGAGGCAGTCACTTTTTTACGCTCTTGGTGAATCTTTTTACGCTTATCATGGCTGAGTGTACGTAAGAAATCTTCAAAATCCGTAAACCTGTCGTTTTCCCATCTAAATTGCACTCCGTTGCGCTGCAGCCATCCTGCTTGTTCAAGCACTGCTGCAGAAGCATCATCAGGAAAAAGCACATGCGCAGATGATAACTTATGTTTGTACATAGTTTCATTGAGCGCTTCTATCATCAACGCTTGTGTCTGCTGGTTATTTGCAATCAATCTCGCGCTAGTAATGGGCGTAAACGGAATCGCTGAAATTAGCTTGGGATAATAATTTAGCCCATTGCGCTCATAAGCTTCCGCCCACGCCCAGTCAAATACGTATTCGCCGTAGGAGTGGCTTTTTATGTATAGCGGCATTGCGCCGACTAACTTACCATCGTCGTGCACCAGCATTGGGTAAGGTTGCCAACCTGTACCTTTACCAACTGAGCCTGAACTTTCCAGAGCACTTAAAAACGCATGGCTTAGTAGCGGCATATCGCCCACTAAGGTATCCCAGCTTTGTGCATCAACTTGCTGGATGCTATCGGTGATTTCTAGAATCAAACTCATTAATCGCTGATATTAAGCTGCAAAGAAAATAGTCAGAATGACTTGGGGAAATAACGTTGAATACAACGTAATGTTAGCTTGATAGCTAATAAGTGCGCTTTTTGGAATTATTAGAGGCTTGCTTGCTTTTAGATTTTGTTGCTGCAGAGGATTCTGTTGCCTGCAATTTTTGCGCTTCTATTGCAGCTTCTGCAGCACCTCTACGTTCAGCTGCCCTAGATTGTGCATCTTGAAGTTCTTCTAACGAAATAACACCGTCTTGATTGGTATCTACTTTACTAAACAGCCTTGCGATTTGCGGTAGCTTTTCTGTAGCTTCTTGTCTATCTATGGTGCCATCGTTATCATTATCTGCGTCTAAAAAGCGCTCTTTTAAACTCTCTTGCATGGCACGGCGACGTTCTTCAATTCGATCATGATCTTGGTCTACTGATTTGGCATAATCATCTAATGCTTTACGAATTTTTTCGCGATTTTCTGGGCTAAAATTAAGGTTGAGTGTTTGTCGCATACCATCGCCTGCGGCTTCTTCACCTGCAACTGGCTTTTCAACACTACCTGCTGCAATAAAGTTGGTTTTTCCCGCAGCACTCACATTAAACGACATTCCAAAGCCGATACACATCGCAATGCATGTGTATTTAACTGTTAAAATAGGTTTTGAAGTGAGTTTAATCAATGCTCTAACTTTATAATAAATAAGTTGAAAAACAATTTAGCTTAACTTAACCGCATCATAATGAAGTACGATTGTTAACTGATTGTTTCATTGCACATTGAAATTGTAATTAATTGTAACGATAAAAAAACGGTCATTTTCACCCCTAAAACTAAGTAGAATTGGTTTGATTTAATTTAAAGCGTTATTTTAAATTGACCCAATTTAGCTTACACTTTGGTAATGGTTTGGTATTTTGATTACGACAAAGTAATATTAGACTTAGTTTCATCAAATTTGCATTAAAAGTCAATTTCAATTAACTGAATAACAAGACGCGGGCTAAATAACTATGGTTGATCAAAATAAAAAAATATTAGTAGTTGATGATGACGTGCGCTTAAGGGAGTTATTGCAGCGCTACCTAACGGAGCAAGGCTTTACAGTGAAGGTGGCTTCTGATGCTAAAGAGATGGATGTCGTTTTAGCAGCAGAACCTATTGACCTGTTAGTGCTAGATTTAATGCTGCCAGGTGAAGATGGGTTATCTATTTGTCGTAGAGTGCGAGGTTCTGGCACTTTGTTGCCAATTGTGATGCTGACAGCACGCGGCGATGAAGTAGATAGAATTATTGGCTTAGAAATGGGTGCTGATGATTACTTACCAAAACCGTTTAACCCGCGCGAACTGCTTGCTAGAATCAACGCAGTGATGCGCAGACACGAGCGCCTACAACCAAGCGCACCTGCTGCAAATACCGACAGCGTGACTATCGGCGAGTTTGTGTTTAATGCGTCCACACGCTCACTGAGCAAAGACGGCTCTTCCGTCACTATTACCAGTGGTGAGTTTGCCTTGCTGAAAGTATTTGTGGATCATCCGCGTCAGCCGCTATCTCGCGATAGACTGATGCAACTCGCACGTGGACGTGAGCTAGATGTATTTGACCGCAGTATTGATGTGCAAGTATCGCGTTTACGCAAACTCATTGAACCTGATGCCGCGCACCCACGTTACTTACAAACCATGTGGGGCTTTGGTTATGTGTTTATTCCTGATGGCGAAGTTGACTAAGGCCAATATTGATTAACAAAAGTTAATTAAATCGCGAAACGACTAATCTTGCACGAATTATTCGCAAGTGACTTTGTCTACTCAAGTCATGACTAAACCCAATATAGAACACTCGGTTTGAAATTCACTTTTCTCCCTAAAACATTACTCGCAAGAGGCATGTTGCTTATTGCCTTTTTATTGGCAATTGGGCAAATTGCCTCATTGCAAATCTTTGAGTATTTTGAACGCGAACCTCGTGCAGAGGCCACGGCACTGCAAGCAGTTACCGTGGTGAACTACACTCGCGCATCGCTTATCGCATCGCAAGACAATCTGCGCCTAGCTTTGCTCTCTGAACTCACCGGTAAAGAAGGCGTTCGCGTTTATTACGCCGATTTTATGGAAGATATTGAGCCTCTTCCACCTGATCCATTTATCAACATGGTGGCTGAAAAGATTAAGGAACGACTAGGCGTAGAAACCATTATTACCGTCAATCACTACGGTGTTCAGGGGCTTTGGGTGAGCTTTAATATCGGGCAAGATGACTTTTGGGTAGTCATTCCAAAACTGCATGTTGAACGTCGCTTTCCATGGCAATGGCTAGGCTGGGGTGCGCTGGTATTACTGCTTTCACTAGCAGGTGGTTACTTTATCGCTTTGCGCATTAATCGACCTATGCACTTATTAATGAACGCCGCTAATAGGCTGCGTAAAGGCGAGCAGCCTGAAAAGTTACCTGAAGGCAGTTTTGCTGAGTTGCGCGAGGTGAATGAAACCTTTAATAAAATGGCGGACTCCTTAGCTGAACTTGATGCTGAAAGAACCTTGATCCTTGCCGGCGTTTCGCATGATATACGCACTCCATTAGCCAGATTGCGCTTATCCGTGGAAATGTTACCCGACGAAGGTTGTGGCAGCCTAAAAAACGGCATGATACAAGACATTGCCGATATGGATAATATCATTCACCAGTTTTTAGATTTTGTGAAAGGTGTCGAAGGCGAACCCACACAAATGATTGACATCAACACCTTATTGCAAGCGGTGCATGATAGGCAACTCCGCGCTGGGCGTGACTTGGTAGTGCAGTTAGCACCCACTTACTTTATTCCTATTAAGCCCTTAGCCATGCAACGCTTGTTGGATAATTTAGTAGGTAATGCCTATGCCTATGGCAAAGGGCAGGCACGTATAGCCGGCAAAGTCACGGCTGAACATATTGTGATAAGTGTATTTGATAATGGCCCTGGGATTCCTGAAAGCCATTTACAAAAGCTGCTACGTCCATTTGAAAGACTCGATACAGCTCGTAGCAACGCAGGCGGTAGCGGCTTAGGTTTAGCGATCGCTGACCGCATTGCCAAATTACATCATGGCAAATTAGAGCTAATCAACCGACCAGAAGGCGGTTTAGAAGCTAGGTTGAGCATTCCAATTAAAAGCTAGATTTTTTAATTCTGCAACTATCTACCTTTTTTACTACTTTCAGACTCAAACCAATTAAGTTTGTCGCGCAACTGCACCACTTCACCAATAATAGTTAAGCAAGGCGCTTTAATTTCCGCCATGGTAACTTGGTCAAACAAATCTTTCAGTGTTGCCACAACTACGCGTTGCTTTTGGGTCGTGCCTTGCTGAACCACGGCGGCAGGCATATCTGGCGATACGCCATGCGCGATAAGTTGCTCACAAATCTTTTCCATTCCAACCAAGCCCATATAAATAACAACAGTTTGGCGTGGGCGCGACATCGCTACCCAATCTAGGTCTACAGTCCCTTCTTTTAAATGGCCTGTGATGAACAAGCAAGCTTGCGCATAATCTCGATGTGTAAGCGGGATGCCCGCATAGCTAGAAACACCATTGGCTGCAGTAATGCCAGGCACCACTTGGAACGGCACGCCGCGTTGCATCAAGGTTTCAATTTCTTCACCACCTCGTCCAAAAATAAATGGGTCGCCGCCTTTTAAGCGCAGTACGCGTTTACCTTCCAATGCTAGTCTTGCCAATAATTCGTTAATCTCTTCTTGTGGAAGCGTATGTTGGTCGCGAGACTTACCTACGTAAATAAGCTCAGCATCCCGACGCACCAACTCCATCACCTCTGGGCTGACTAATTTATCGTACACACAGACATCACATTGCTGCATGAGACGCAAAGCCCTAAATGTGAGTAGATCTGGGTCGCCAGGGCCACCACCAACTAGATAGACTTCACCATGATGCTTAGGGTCAGCTTTATCAAACAACAGATCATCTAACGCCCTTCTTGCCGCTTCATCTTGTCCAGACAAAATACGTTCGACAATCGGCCCTTGCAGAACGCCTTCCCAAAAGATACGGCGTTGCTGCGTAGTCGTAAATTTTGCTTTAACTTTCTCGCGAAATTCACCAGCAATTTCAGCGATACGGCCATAACTCGAAGGCAGCATGGTTTCAATTTTTGTCCGTATATAACGCGCCAGCACTGGAGCGTTGCCTTCACTTGAAATGGCAATCACGATGGGCGACCTTTCAACGATGGATGCCATCGTAAAAGTGCACAATGCAGGTGAATCAACTACATTGACTGGAACATTGAGTGCCTTAGCGGCAATTGAGACAGCCGTGTTCACGGCTTCATCATCTGTGGCAGCAATCACCAAGCACGCATCTTCGAGCTGGCTTGGCTCAAAATTTGCATTGATATGCGTGATTTTCTCTGCATTCACTAAATCACTTAACTCATGACAAAGTTCAGGCGAATAAAGCACCACAGCCGCATTCGCTTTCAGCAGCATCGTAACTTTACGCGCAGCCACATCGCCACCGCCAATGACCACACAGCGGCGGTTAGTAATATTAATAAAAATTGGGAGTGCTTGCATGCCTAGCCTTTAATGCCTTAATTAACTGAATACGCTACTTTAATAAATTCGATGAGTCACTTACTCTTTTAGCACCATATCGATACACAATGCTGCTGCCATAATCAGCACGCGAGCTGCATCATTGGCTGCAACGCTACCATCAATGGTCAACATATAATTATCTGCGCTGGTGAATAGCTCTTTACCCAAACCAGCCCACTTTTTTGAAACGTTAGCGAGCTCCTTTTCGCCCTTCATAAAACTAAAATCCCAGCTAGTCCATTTGCCTTGCAGTGTACAAATCACCGCACCTTGCGCATCCAACACATCAAACTTGCCGCCAATCGAAAAAAACTTGCGGCTGAAGGTACCCGCTAATTTACCTAGCTCATCAAACACTTCCACTCTTGAATCAAATATAGAAAAACCACGCTTCACGCTTAAAATATTTTGGCCTTCTGGCGTACGCACTTCTACATCAAAAGGCGTCATGCGTTTGTAATCAGTAAAGCGAAAAATCTTGGTAAAAATACCAAGGTTAGGCTCGCGGCATTCTATGATTTTTTGATTGGTGCTAGGGTCGTAAATGTCATAATTGTTAGCGGCTTTAAACATACCCACTTGTTCTTTAACAAAAAATAGATTGTTACGAAGCACTGCGTGCATAGACGACCTTTTATAGAATTTTTAAATGAGTTAAGCAAAAATGTAATTTTAATGGATTAAGAAGTTAGCGCATACTTAAATCGTTAACAGCACATTGATAGGCTTTTTATAAGAACAAGGTAATTAGCACTAGGGATTGCAAAATGCGTTAAAATTATGCTTTACAAACGCACGCGGCGGTTGAAAAACAGCCTTGAAAACCAATATTGAAAACCTGCCTTGAAAACCACTGAAAATAAATTAGATTTGCTCACTCCAATCGGCAGTTCACCCAAAAAAGTGTTCATTAAAACCTTTGGGTGCCAAATGAACGAGTACGACTCATCGCGCATGGCTGATATGCTCAATGCGACCGACGGCATGGTGGAAACGCTTACACCTGAAGATGCTGATGTGATATTGCTCAACACCTGCTCCGTGCGTGAAAAAGCTGAAGATAAAGTATTTAGCCATCTTGGACGTTTTATCCCACTCAAAAAAGCCAATCCAAATCTAATAATTGGCGTGGGCGGCTGTGTGGCCAGCCAAGAAGGCGACAACATCATTAAACGTGCGCCTTACGTAGATGTGGTATTTGGCCCACAAACTTTGCATCGCCTACCTGACATGATTAAAAGCAGCCAATCTAGCGGTGTTTCTCAGGTCGATATTAGCTTCCCTGAAATTGAAAAGTTTGACCATTTACCGCCTCCGCGCATAGAAGGCGCCAGTGCTTTTCTCAGCATTATGGAAGGTTGCAGTAAGTATTGCAGTTTTTGTGTAGTGCCTTACACACGTGGTGAAGAAGTCTCGCGTCCGTTTGAAGCCATTTTGACAGAAGCAGCACAATTAGCTGAACAAGGTGTGAAAGAAATTACCCTCCTCGGACAAAACGTGAATGCCTATCGTACCCAATATAATGACTTAGAAGCTGATTTGGCGATGTTGATTGAATACATTGCTGAGATTCCACAAATCGAACGCATCCGCTTCACCACTAGCCACCCGAATGAAATGAATCAGCGCTTAATCGACTGTTTCGCAAACACTCCAAAACTAGCTGTGCAGTTACATTTACCAGTGCAAGCGGGTAGCGACCGCGTTTTAATGGCTATGAAACGCAACTACACAGCGCTGCAATTTAAGTCCACCATACGCAAACTGCGCGTTGCTAACCCTAACCTTACATTCACTTCAGATTTTATCGTAGGCTTTCCGGGCGAATCAGAAGCTGAATTTGAAGCCACGGCAAAACTCATGCAAGACGTAGGTTTTGATTACAGCTTTAGCTTTTTATACAGCCCACGCCCGGGTACGCCAGCCTCTTACCTTGCCGACGAAACTTCGCAAGAAGTTAAATTAGCGCGATTAACAAAGCTGCAAGCGATTAACGAAGAGTTAGGTAAAAACATCAGCACGCAAATGCTTGGCACCGTTCAACGCGTACTGATTGAAAGCGCCTCATGGAAAAACGCCAATGAGCTAGCAGGCAAAACCGACAATAATCGTATTGTCGACATTGTCGGAGATGAAAGCCTGATACACACATTCGTGAACGTACGCATTACCGATGTGAGCAATCCTAAACGCTTACGCGGCGAAATTGTTTAACTATTGAAATTAGAGTCGCAATGGAAATCAACCTAACCCCTGAAGACAACACACGTTTAGCCAATCTATGCGGCGCGCTTGATGAAAATATCAAGCAAATTGAAGATGCGCTAGAAGTACAAATCGCTAGACGTGGCGGGCACATGCGCTTTACAGGCGATGTTCACAATATGCGCTTGGCAGTGCAATTGATTGAGAGCTTTTATATTCGCGCTAAAAATCCAATTGGTCTTGATGAGATTCAACTGGGCTTAGTAGAAATCAATAAACTCAAGCCTGAAGATGTAGCCACTTCAAACGCACCAACTTTAATGACGCGCCGTACTGAACTACATGGCCGCACGCCTAGACAAATCGCCTATTTACAGCAGATTCAAGACCATGACATCACGTTTGGCATTGGCCCTGCAGGTACAGGTAAAACCTATTTAGCCGTTGCCAGCGCAGTAGATGCGATGAGTCGTGACCGAGTAAAACGTATTGTTCTAGTGCGCCCAGCGGTAGAAGCTGGCGAAAAACTAGGATTTTTACCAGGTGATTTAAATCAAAAAGTGGACCCCTACTTACGGCCTTTATACGACGCGTTATATGACTTAGCTGGCTACGATACCGTGAATAAAATGTTTGAGCGCGGTGCGATTGAAGTTGCGCCTTTGGCTTATATGCGCGGACGTACGCTCAACCAAAGCTTTATCATATTAGATGAAGCGCAAAATACCACACCTGAGCAAATGAAGATGTTTTTAACGCGCATTGGCTTTGGCACTAAAGCTGTGATTACTGGTGATGTAACGCAGATTGACTTACAGCGCCACCAAAAAAGTGGCTTGGTCGAAGCACAGAAAGTGTTAAAAGACATCAAAGGCATCGCCATGACGCACTTTTTATCTGCCGACGTAGTACG
>JANLZY010000397.1:0-4994 GCA_031359365.1 Methylotenera sp.
TGATGCATTGGAAATGCTCAAAGCGCGTGGTGCGGATATAGATTTAGCCGCTATTATAGAAAAAGCCATGGGTGATAAAGAGGTCGTCGAGTTTTATTGGATAAAATCATAAGAAATAGTAGTGAATAGCCATAGATAGCCATTTGTAATAGACAGATTTTGGGGAGTTAAAGGTGATGAATGTAATTAAAATGACGGACTTAGATTTGAATGGTAAGCGCGTATTGATACGTGCAGATTTGAATGTACCAGTCGCTGATGGCAAAGTTACCTCTGACGCACGTATTACTGCATCGATGGCAACTATTGAATATGCGCTTAAAGCTGGTGCAAAGGTAATGGTGACTTCACATTTAGGTCGTCCTGAAGAGGGTGTTTATTCAGAAGAAAACTCATTGAAACCAGTGGTTGATGTGATTTCTACTAAGCTAGGTAAACCTGTACGTTTAGTTAAAGATTGGGTAGACGGTGGCTTTGAAGTTGCAGCTGGTGAATTAGTAGTATTAGAAAACTGCAGGTTCAATAAAGGTGAGAAAAAAAGTAGCGACGAATTGTCACAAAAATATGCCAAACTTTGTGATGTATTTGTCATGGATGCATTCGGCACAGCGCATCGGGCAGAAGCCTCGACGCATGGTGTTGCGAAATTCGCACCAGTGGCCGCAGCCGGTATTTTATTGGTGAATGAGTTGGATGCCTTAACTAAAGCGCTACTTAGCCCAGCGCGCCCTATGGTGGCGATTGTTGGTGGTAGCAAAGTTTCCACTAAATTGACTGTGCTTGAAAGTTTGTCAGAAAAGGTCGATCAAATGGTAGTGGGTGGCGGTATCGCCAATACCTTCTTAAAAGCTGCTGGAAATGAGGTCGGAAAATCACTTTGTGAAGATGATTTAGTGCCAGTGGCTCGCACCTTAATGGACAAAATGAACCAAAGAGGAGCGGCAGTGCCTATTGCAGTAGATGTAGTTTGCGGTAAGAAATTTGATGCTAATGAGCCTGCAGTCAAGAAAGACGTGGCTGATGTGGTTGCGGATGATATGATTTTTGATATTGGCGCGAAATCTGCTAATGAAATAGCAGAGATCATTAAGAATGCAGGTACTGTGGTTTGGAATGGTCCAGTAGGTGTTTTTGAATTTGACCAATTTGGTGAAGGTACAAAAACTATTGCTCATGCCATTGCGAACACTAAAGCCTTTACCTTGGCGGGGGGTGGCGACACGATTGCTGCCATACAAAAGTATGGCATTGAAGATAAAGTCGATTATATTTCTACAGCAGGCGGCGCATTTTTAGAGTTTTTAGAAGGTAAGAAATTACCAGCGGTTGAGATACTTGAGCAGAGAGCCTCAGCTTAACTTTTCTCAAATGAATGATGCAAAAATGGGGCGATAAGCCCCATTTTTATTTGAATTTTAAGCATATACTTATAACTACACCGAGTTTAAAAGGCGCTACATTGACATTACGTAAAACAAAAATTGTTGCAACACTAGGCCCATCCTCAAACAGTGAGGAAATGTTGGCACGCATGATTATGGCGGGTGTAAACGTAGTGAGATTAAATTTCTCGCATGGAAGTGCAGAAGAACATATTAATCGTGCTGAAATGGTACGCGCCATTGCCTTGAAATTAAACCGTCCGATTGGCGTGCTATGTGATTTGCAAGGCCCAAAAATTCGTATTGGTAAGTTTGAATTGGGCAAAATCACTTTAAAAACTGGGGATATTTTTATACTGGATTCTGATTGTCAATTGGGCAATCAAGATCACGTCGGTTTGGATTATAAAACGCTGCCGCAAGAAGTTGTTGAAGGCGTTATTCTGTTGCTGGATGATGGCCGCATTACCATGCAAGTGGATAGAGTAAAAGGCAATCAGATTCATTGCTTAGTGATGAATGGCGGCGTATTGAGCAACAATAAAGGTATTAATCGCCTTGGTGGTGGTTTATCCGCCGAAGCGCTCACGGAAAAGGACCGTGAAGATATTCTAACAGCCGTAGCATTAGAAGCTGATTATGTTGCCTTGTCTTTCCCAAGAACAGCTTTAGATGTAGAGCTTGCCCGCGTTCTAGTGCAACAAGCCGGAGGTAAGGCTAGCATAGTCGCTAAAATAGAACGTGCCGAAGCGATTGATAATTTAGAATCTATTATTGATGCGTCAGATGCGATTATGGTCGCACGAGGCGACTTAGGTGTGGAAGTTGGCGATGCTGCAATTCCAGGCTTGCAGAAACGTATGATACGCATGGCGCGTGAGCAAAATAAATTAGTGATTACCGCCACGCAAATGATGGAGTCTATGATTACCAGCCCGATTCCAACGCGCGCTGAAGTTTCTGATGTGGCTAATGCCGTGTTGGATGGCACTGATGCGATTATGCTGTCGGCGGAGACGGCAGCAGGGCAGTATCCATTAGAAAGCGTGCAGGCAGTGCATCGCGTGGTGATGGAGGCTGAGAAAGAATATTACATTCAGCCTCATGTACGAAGAGTAGAGCAAGTATTTCTTAGGACTGATGAAGCGATAGCTGCCGCTGCAATTTATACAGCGCAGCACTTAAAGGTGAAAGCGATTGCTGCACTTACGCAATCTGGAAATGCAGCGCAATGGCTATCTCGTGCGGATTCAGAGATGCCGATTTATGCACTTTCACCAGATAAATATGCGCGTAGAAAACTTACCCTGCATCGCGGCGTTTATCCATTCCCTATTGAGCAAGGTACTAAAAATAGAGACGAAATTCTGCAAGAAATGGAGCAAGTTTTATTGCAACAAAAAGCGGTTAATTTAGGCGATTTGGTTTTACTCACATTCGGTGAGCCGATTGGCAGTCCGGGTGGGACAAATACACTCAAGATAGTAAAAATTGGCGAGAATAAGTAAGCTTGCCAGGCGCATAGCTTGATGAATGTCATGCGCTTTAATCAAAGTGAATCAGTTGAATTAGCTAATTCATAAGTCAGTTGATATAGATAAAGTTTATAATAAGATAATTGTATTTTATCTATATCACCCAGCTCGACATTTATCAATTATGTTATACACAAACCACGTAAGCAAACCATATAAACAAATCAATATGAATACACCTTTATTAGAAACCTCCATTCAAAGTCTTAAACGTATCCACCAAGGTAAAGTGCGCGATATTTACGATATTGATGCCGATACCATGTTGTTAGTCAGCACAGATCGCCTCTCAGCTTTTGATGTGATATTGCCTACAGGCATTGCCAATAAAGGCGCGATGCTAACGCAGATGGCCAATTTCTGGTTTGAAAAACTTAAGAGTGTTGTGCCAAATCATTTAACTGGGATTGATCCAAAGTCTGTGGTGAGCAGTCCTGCAGAGCAAGCAGAGCTTGGCTCGCGTGCGGTAGTCGTGAAAAAGTTAAAAGCCTTGCCTATTGAAGCGATTGTGCGTGGTTATTTAGTTGGTAGCGGCTGGAAAGAATACAAAGCCAAAGGCACGGTATGCGGTATTGAATTACCAGCAGGTCTGCAAGAAGCCTCTAAATTGCCTGCACCAATTTTTACACCGTCCAGCAAAGCCGCAGTGGGCGAACATGATGAAAACATCAGCTTGCAACAATGTGCAGATTTAATTGGTAAAGACATGGTTGAACAAGTTGCAAAAGTTGCCATTGCGCTCTATCAGCAAGCAGCGGAGTATGCGCTTACTCGCGGTATTATCATCGCTGATACTAAGTTTGAATTTGGTTTAGATGCCAATGGTGTATTGCATGTGATGGATGAAGTGTTAACACCAGATTCATCACGTTTCTGGCCTGCTGATAGTTATGCCGTTGGTAGTAACCCACCAAGCTACGATAAGCAATTTGTGCGTGATTGGCTGGAAAGTACTGGCTGGAATAAAGTTGCACCAGCACCAGCCTTACCAGCGGATGTTGCACAAAAAACCAGTGAAAAATATATGGAAGCCTTTGAGCGTTTAACAGGTCATCCGCTTGCTGCTGATTAAGCATTGCGAAAATCAGCACATCACGTGATTGAAAAGCTTAAATCCTTCACTAAACACCTCAAGCAGGAGTTTGAGGTTTATCGTTTAGTACTGAAACACCCCCAAACGCCTTTGGCTGCAAAGGTTTGTTTATGGCTAGCAATCGGTTATCTGTTATTACCGTTTGACTTGATTCCAGACTTTATTCCAGTATTAGGTCAGTTGGATGATGTCGTCATCATTCCGCTTTTGTTGTATATCGCACTATTCTTCATTCCCAAAGAAATTATTCAAAGCTGCCGAGAGCAGGCTAAAGTCATAATTTAGTTACAAGCCTTTGATATTATTGCCAATCTGCTTGCTATAATTGTGGCTCAAAATTAGATCTCAGAAAATTAACCAATACATTTTATTATCTAGGAAAAAGCAATGTCGTTAAATGATGTGCCAACCGGCAAAGACGTACCAAATGACTTCAATGTCATCATTGAAATCCCGATGCAAGGTGATCCAGTTAAGTATGAAGTTGATAAAGAAAGCGGTGCGATTTTTGTAGACCGTTTTATGGGTACTGCCATGCAATACCCCACTAATTACGGCTATGTACCGCATACGCTTGCTGATGATGGCGACCCAGTAGATGTATTGGTGATGACACCAGTGCCTTTGATTCCAGGTGTGGTTGTGCGTTGCCGTCCATTAGGTGTATTGTTAATGGAAGATGAAGCAGGCTTAGATGCTAAAGTGTTAGCGGTGCCAGTTGAGAAAGTATGTGGTTTGTATGGTCATTTGAAAGCGCATACCGATGTTTCTGATTGGCGTTTGAATATGATTTCACACTTTTTTGAGCACTACAAAGATTTAGACAAAGGCAAATGGGTGAAAATCAATGGTTGGGGCGATATTGACCAAGCGAAAAAAGAGATTTTAGAAGGCGTAGCTAATTATAATAACGCTATGGTTAAACCAGCGTTTTAAGCATAGAGCTAAATTAAGCTATTAATAAAAAAAGGCAGCGTAAGCTGC
>JANLZY010000305.1:0-2645 GCA_031359365.1 Methylotenera sp.
GCAAGAATCTGGCCTTTGCTGGCTAGCGTGTTGAGAATTATTTTTTGTCTTTTTCTGGGACGTTATCTGGATTAGTCGCAAGCGCCTCATCAATCAGTTTCGACATCATCATACCGTTATCAATTGAAGCATCATAGACAAAATGCAATTGTGGAACCGTACGAAGCAACATCCGTTTAGCCACTTGCGTTCTGAGAAAGCCCGCTGACTTTTCTAGACCTTGCTGCAAGCTATCACTGGCTTTACTAGCACTGTAAAAAATCTTAGCATGCGCCATATCACCAGTGACTTCAACAGCAGTAATCGTGACCATTTTCACACGTGGATCTTTTACTTCAAATTGCAGCAAATCAGCGAGTTCACGCTGCATTTGCTCTGCAACTCGATGGCTTCTTGAGAAATCCTTAGCCATTATAGCGTACGCGCCACTTCAACGATTTCATACACTTCTAAGATGTCGCCAACTTCAATATCATTAAAGTTCTTCAATGACAGACCGCACTCAAAGTTATTTTTAACTTCTTTAACGTCATCTTTAAAGCGTTTGAGAGAGTCCAATTCACCAGTATGAATAATTACGTTATTACGTAATACGCGCACTCTTGAAGAGCGTTTAATCATACCATCTTGCACGTAACAACCAGCAATAGCGCCGATTTTAGAGATACGGAACACTTCACGGATCTCTACGGTACCAATCATGCTTTCTCTTTGCTCTGGCGCTAACATACCACCTAGAGCGGCTTTAATCTCGTCAACAGCTTCATAAATAATATTGTAGTAACGCACATCTACGCCTAGCGTTTCTATCAATTTACGAGCGCCTGAATCTGCACGAACGTTAAAGCCAATCAACACGGCTTTTGATGCTGCAGCCAAGTTAACATCTGACTCACTAATTGCACCTACGCCTGTATGAATAATATTCACTTTTACTTCTGAGGTAGATAGTTTTTGCAAACTTGTGGCTAAAGCTTCGTAGGAGCCTTGAACATCAGATTTAATAATGAGGCCTAAAGTTTGTTGTGAAGCACCATCGCCCATTTGGTCGAACATGTTCTCGAGTTTAGCGGCTTGCTGTTTCGCTAATTTCACATCACGGAATTTACCTTGACGGAAGTTTGCGATTTCACGTGCTTTACGCTCATCGTTAAGCACAATCATTTCTTCGCCAGCGCTTGGTACGTCTGACAAACCTTGAATTTCCACTGGCATAGATGGGCCAGCCTCCTGAATTTCATTACCTGACTCATCCAGCATTGCACGTACTTTACCAAACGTAGTACCAGCTAACACCATATCGCCGCGTCTAAGCGTACCAGACGTCACCAAGATAGTCGCGACTGAACCACGACCTTTATCTAAACGACCCTCAATCACCAAGCCTTTAGCTGGGGTGTTTTTAGGTGCTTGCAGCTCTAAAACTTCTGCTTGTAGAAGCACAGCCTCTAATAGCTCATCAATACCTTTACCTGTTTTGGCTGAAACTTCTCTAAACATCACTTCGCCACCAAAATCTTCTGGCACCACTTCTTGCGCGACTAATTCCATTTTCACGCGCTCTGGCTCTGCGCCTGGCTTATCAATTTTGTTGATCGCAACGACTAATGGCACACCCGCTGCTTTAGCATGGTGAATCGCCTCTATGGTTTGTGGCATCACGCCATCATCCGCAGAAACGACTAAAATCACCACATCGGTCGCTTTTGCACCGCGAGCACGCATGGCCGTAAACGCCTCATGGCCGGGTGTATCTAGGAAAGTCACCATACCGCGTGGCGTTTCAACGTGATAAGCGCCAATATGTTGCGTAATACCACCCGCCTCGCCTGAAGCCACACGGCTACGACGAATGTAATCGAGCAATGAAGTTTTACCATGGTCGACGTGACCCATCACAGTCACTACTGGTGGACGTGTTTCCATCACTGCGGCAGCATGTTCTGCCTCTTCCACAAAAGTATCCGGATCATTTGGCGCTGCGGCAGCAGCTTTATGGCCCATTTCTTCTACAATAATAATTGCCGTTTCTTGGTCTAACACTTGGTTAATCGTCACCATCATGCCCATTCCCATCAGCGTTTTAATCACTTCGCCTGATTTAACGGCCATTTTGTGCGCTAATTCCGCGACGGTAATGGTTTCTGGCACTAGCACTTCATAGATAATCGCTTCAGTTGGTGCTGTAAAACCATGTTGCGTATCATCATCCTGATGTCTATTTTTGCCTTTAGGTGCACGCCAGCCTGGTTTACCAGCAGTAGTGTCACCGCGTGTTTTCAATCCGCGTTTCTTATTCTCAGCATCTGTCCACTCTTTATTATTTCCCTTACCTTTTTTCGCCTCTTTCGCTATTGCCGGCTTAGCTACGCCCTCTTTAGCAACAGGCTTATGCAATGTGCCTTCAGATAATTTTGCTGCTTTTACTTTAGCCGCTTCAGCTTCAGCCAGTTTTCTAGCTTCTTCATCTAAGCGACGTTGTGCCATTTCTGCTTTTTTGCGTTTATCTTCCGCCTGAATAGCAGCCAATGCTGAATGGCGTCTCGCCTCATTCTCACGCAAGGCAATTTCATCTGCGCCTAACAAGTCTTTACGGCTGATAGTCTTAATCACAGGCTCTACAACCACTGGCTTTTCGATCACAG
>JANLZY010000432.1:0-3243 GCA_031359365.1 Methylotenera sp.
CTGGCCAGGCTTCAATGTAGTAGCTTGTGTACTCTTTGCTGTAGGGTTTATACCAGACATGCTGATGCAGCCCACCAATGAAATCATCCAACCCGCCAACACGATATTATGTGCGGTGCGAATGACGGTGCTTTTATTAAATTTGTGAAATTTAAACATGGATATTTATTTAGTACGGTTCCGAACAATATGGGTAAAAAAACTAACGTCCTATTTCATTACATCAAGACCTGACGCCAGAACGTTAACATTAATCAGTAAGCTTGCTCTCTGGTCAGCATCAAGGAGTGACATGAGTGCGCTGACTTTTTTATAGTAATCTGGCAAAACCATATCTAACTTTTGTTGGCCTGCATCCGTTAGTTTAATGAGTAGTTTTCTGCGATCAACATCGTCTGTAATTCTGGTGACTAAGCCTTCTCTCACCAGCCCATCAATAAATCCCGTCATTGTGGCTTTAGTGACACCAGCTTTTTCAGCTAAATCTGTAGGGGTAGAAGTTAGATCATCCTGACGCATCAGTAGCACAAGCACCCACCAGCGCCCTTGCAGCAGCTCATGTTTAGCTAGCAGTTTATCGAGTGCCGTAGAAATGTCGGAGCTTGCACGAAGCAAGTTCACAAAATCAGAAATAGCTGCGATGTCAGCGTCTGGATAACGCTTCACAAACTTTTCTAAGCTTTTAGAGGTAGGTAATTCTTTGAGTAGTAACATAGTACGGATAATGATAATATGGTTCCGTACTTTAATGCAAGTGCTTTTTAAAATAAGTAGTTATTTTTATTCATATATTTAAATACTGCTGTTTAGTTGGGGCAATGAGGTTAAATAGAAGCGCGTATTAGCGTGATTGCTGCATTTTTAGCACGGCTAGCGGCACCTGACCCAGGACTTAATCTTTCAACTAATGCGGCACCTTCAAACAGAATAGTTAGCTGCTGACCTAATGCTTCAGGGTCTTTTGCACCAGCCGTTGCCGCAATTTTAGATAAGTAACCTTGTAACTCAACGGCTAAAACCGCTGAATACTGGTTGATTGGGTGATCAGGCTCTGGAAACTCTACAGCCGCAATATGAAATGGCAGACCATGAAACTCAGGGGTCATAATCCATTGTTCAACAAGTTCACATAGTGAAATTAATATCTCAAGTGAGGTCGCTTTTTTAGAAACTAGACTAGAATTTAACCATTCATAGAACCTATCTGACTTTTCTCTAAGATAAGAGGTAATCAGCAGATTTTTGCTGGGAAAATGTTTGTAAAGCGTGGCTTTTGCAATGCCCGCCTCAGCAATGATGGTATCTACCCCAGAAGCCTGAATGCCTCGGGATTCAAATAAGCTGGTAGCAGTCGCTAGTATTTTATCGCGCATTTTCATATTCGTTCCTTATAACCTATTTCCAGTGGAAACTACCGGATGCATGAGTTCCTGTGGATATAGGCAATTAACGTAACCTAAAGCAAGTCTTAGATTTTCTACATGTTGTACTTCAACAATGCCTTTGTTGACAAACATTAAAAAGGCTTGTCTTTGTTCTGGCGGTAACATTGCCGCTTGTGGTAACTGGCAAGTACCACTTTTCATTTTGTTGTAAGCAAGTAGCAGCGTACTCATAGTGACTGGGTCAGTGCCGCTTGCTACAACTTTAGTCGCAACAGCTTCTGTTGCTAATATTTGCGATGTATCTTCCATGTGATGCGTTTTAGGCATTGGCACTGTGGTTAAACTCAGGCAAATCAGGATAGCTGCAGTGAGAAGGCCTAATGAAAATAAGCGTTTGCTTTTTTGAGCACTTAAAAAGCTTTGTATCGATTGATTGACCAATGCCCATGCTTTATCAGAGCCGGTCTGTGATTGCACCTGAATTGCGCCAATCGTCAAAAAAAGTAGTTGATCATAAATAGTTTCAGGGTATTTGACCGACGCTTTGTTGATAGCCACTTGAATCAATTCTTTGAGCGCATTCACGTCATCAAGCGTTAAGTCTAGCGCTTGTCCATTACTATTTTTATTAGAAATTCTTTCTAAATTCCAATGGCTCAATTGGCTGGAAAGCTGCAATAGGTATACGTTAGAGGTTCTTTTGTAAGAGGCTAAGTTCTTTAAAAAGCCTAATGAACCTAGATAACCTAAGTTTAGAAGTCTCAGACTCTCAGTTTGAAAACTATGAGTTTGGTTCAATGTAAATTACCCCTAAAAATTTACTTGCATATTTCAGAACTCTTCAAGTAGACTGTAAATAAGTGAACAGACCTGTCTGAATATTACATTAACAATGAATAAAAAGCAATCGCAAAAAGAGACCGTAAAAGTAACGCAATAACAAACCAAACGTACCCTTTAAAAATTTATTTTACATAGGATTATATATGCATATAGCCACTAACGATATTCAGCTGACCGACTGGCGCAGCCACGCTTTGAAGCTTGAAAATGAAGTACAAAAAGTCATTGTAGGGCAAAATAAAGCTATACGATTGATGAATATTGCTATATTTGCACGTGGTCATGTGTTGCTCGAAGGTGGCGTTGGTGTTGGTAAAACGACATTGCTACAATCAATCGCCAGATGTATTGGCGGTGCTTATGAGCGTATCGAAGGCACAGTAGACCTGATGCCAAATGACCTGATTTACCACACTTATCTGGGTGAAGATGGCCGACCAAAAATTGATGAAGGTCCGTTGTTACGTGCAGGTGAAAATCTATCTGTATTTTTCTTTAATGAAATCAATCGCGCACGTCCACAAGTGCACGCTTTGATGCTGCGAGTAATGGCTGAACGTCATATCAGTGCATTCAAAAAAGAATATCGTTTGCCACACATAGTGGTATTTGCAGATCGTAACCAAGTCGAAAAAAATGAAACCTTTGAGATTCCATCGGCGGCACGCGATCGCTTTATGATGGAAATTCCGATTGATATTCCAGCTGATAGAGAGTTGCGTAAAGCATTGATGTTTGATGTGAAGTTTCAACATGCGGAAAGCCTGACTAAGCAAGTTGAGTCAAACGTTTTGCAATTTGACCAGTTGAATGCGTTTTCAGATGTGCTGCAAAGCCATATCAAATCTAGTGATGTGCTGGAAGAATATGCCTTAGATTTATGGGAATCAACTCAAAATCCTGAAAAATTTGGCATTAAGCTCGATAGCGTTGATGTGAATCGCTTAATACATACCGGCGCTAGTCCGCGCGGTATGGGGATGTTGCTCAAAGCTGCACGTGTTAATGCTTGGTT
>JANLZY010000440.1:0-4654 GCA_031359365.1 Methylotenera sp.
GATGGGCGACTATATTAGAAATATTGGCTTCGATAAAGAAGAAATTGCTAGAAGAACTGGTCAGGCAGCACCGTCTGAACAAGTCAATGCATATCAGTTGAAAGTAGCGGTAGGTATGCCGGAAACTTATCAGAAAGGCCAGTGGAACGTATTTGCTGCTTATAAGCGATTAGAGGCAGACTCCGTTTTAGATAGCTTTACAGACTCGGATTTTTATCTTGGTGGTACCAATGCTAAAGGTTGGTTGTTAGGCGGTAGTTATGGTTTAGATAAAAACACTTGGTTAACCGCAAGATGGTTTAGTGCCGACGAGATCTCTCCGCGCAGTACGAGTGTCGGTGGAACGCCATTATCTCCACTGTCTGTCGACGTATTAATGCTTGACCTGAATACTAAGTTTTAGTTGAAACTGATCATGAAACTAAAACCAACTTTTAAGAACGTATTCTTAATCATAGCCGCTTTAGCCATCACTATCGCTTGTTCAAGCAACACTTATGCAGCAGAAAAAGACAAGTCTGCAAGACGCGCTGCCCTGATGATGCAAAAAATGAAGCAGGATATGGAGGCTGAAAAAACTACCATGCAGACGCAATTTGATACGCAAAAAAAAGAGCTTGAAGATAAGTTGAAAAGTAGTGATGAGGAATTGGAAAAAGCTAGTAAGTCACTAGCAACTGCTGAGCGTAAGAATAAAGCTTTGGAAGGCGAAATTAAAAAAGTAACGCTGGCAAAAGAAGCTGTTGATACCAAACAACTGCAAACGCAAGCTCAACTTGAAACCACTCAAAGGAGTCTTGATGACCTAAAAACGCAGTACCAACAAGCGCAAGCCGATCTTAAGTTTAACGATAATCAACGCAAAACATTATCTACAAATTTAGCGCAAACTACAAAGTCACTAGATGTTTGTGAAGCTAAAAATGCCAAATTACATCAGTTTGGTACTGAGCTTATTCAGATATACGATAAACCTGATAGTTATAATGCAGTCATGCGCAAGGAACAATTTTTTCAGTTAAAACGTGTAGAACTAGAAAATATATTACAAAATCGTCAGGATCAACTCAATGAAGAGCTTGTGGTTAAAAAGAAGGCGGCTTATTAAATAAAGTTTTGTGGGCTGTGCTCAGTTAGCTGAATTGCCAAGCTAGTATTGACTAACTCATCGCAGCCTGCAACTTAACGTCATTCACAATTGACTTAAATAAAATTGTATTAAAAATGTAATGTTAGAAATATTATCGTAATAATCCGCACGTAATATCCATGTCTCACCAGTCAGTGTGAATATATGGTAAATCAAAATAATATCCTTCCAAGAGTTCTGCCTTTTGCTATTTATATCCTTTTCTTGGCTTTAAGTGATTATTTGCCACAACTTTTGAATGGCTTAAGTATTAGTATCTTAAGTTTTGACTCTAAGTGGTTATATCTAGTAAGAGTGATGTCGGTTCTTGCAGCATTGCTTTATTTTTGGCGCGGTTACATAGAGCTTACAACTAAACCTGCCTTGATAGACTTTGTGCATGCAGTACTTGCAGGCTTACTAGTATTTCTGGTTTGGATCTTGCCGTATCCTGCATGGGCAGGTGTTAACAATCATCCTCAAGCCGTGGACATAGAGCAAGATGTCTTATGGTTATCATCTCGCCTAATTGGCGCAGCACTTATCGTACCGGTAATGGAGGAGATCTTTTGGCGTTCATTCTTGATGCGCTGGATTGATAACAAAAACTTTCTCAGTAGTTCACCAAAAAATGTCTCGTTGTTTGCGCTAGTGGTAAGTGCCGGCGTGTTTGCTTCAGCGCATCATTTGTGGCTTGCTGGCTTATTGGCTGGCCTTGTTTATGGGGCGTTGTACATAAAATATAAAAATCTGTGGATTCCTATCGTTGCACACGCTGTGACTAATGGCGTACTAGGTATTTGGGTTATGTTGACAGGTCATTGGCAGTATTGGTAATGCGCAATCACGCTTGTAAAAAACTTTCTATTGGAGGGCTACTCTTTTTCTCTTTAGTATCTTCAGCCGAAGGGATTATCGATATCAAACCCTATGTTAGTACAAATATTAGTTACGATGATAACGTGTTTAGATTTTCGTCTCCAGAGCAGGCTAAAGCCGTGTTGGGCACCTCTGACGCTTCAGATACTGTGAAGCAAGTTGATTTAGGGTTGGCTGTTAATTTAAGGTTAAGTCGCCAGTTAGTGACTGTTGCAACAAGTGTTAATGAAAGTACCTATAATCGATTTGAAAATTTAAATAACACTGGTAAATCTAATAGTCTTCGTTGGAGTTGGCGTATCGGCAATGATGTTTACGGTGAACTCAGCACCAGTAAAAGTGAAGCCATCGCAGGGTTTAATGAAACTAGAACACCATTAAAAAACTTAAGAACCTCGAGTCGGCAACTTGCCAGTATTAACTGGAACTTGCAACCAGACTGGACATTAAGTGCAAGTCGTGAACATATTAAATTAGACAATGCCCTCACCAGCTCAAGCATTTATGACAGAGAAGATGATATTTATGAGAGCGGTATTCGTTATCAAAATCCATCAGGTACAGTATTAGGTCTGTCGTATCGTATTGCTGATTCAATGTACCCGAATAGAACTGGCTTTACGCAATCAATTTTTGGGAGTGAGAGTACTCAGAAAGACATTATAGTCAATGCGGCATGGGTGCCCACGGGTAAAACAAGAATTTCGACAAGGGTTTCACGGGTAAGTTTGGATCGCAAAGATTCGTCGCAGCGTGACTTTAATGGGTTTAGCCAACGTTGGATTCTAGATGAGAGTCTGACAGGTAAAACCAGTGTTAACTTAGCTGCTTACCAAGAGGTTTCGCCAGTAGATGACGTGCTGTCGACCTATGTGAAGATTAAAGGCTGGAGCATAAACCCAACATGGGATGCTACAAGCAAAATTAGAGTGCGTACAGGATTTAGCTATGAGGAAAGAACCTATCTAGGAAGCGCTGGAATATCTTTTAATAATACAGACCGTTACGATGAATCTAAACTTTACAATTTATCCGTTATTTATGCGCCCACATTCAGGTCTTTAGTTCAGCTTCAATATCAAGGTGAAAAGCGGACATCCAATTCAGGAAATGAAGGCTATCAATTTAATAATGTAAACCTTTCTTTACGCTACGATTATTAACCACTCAAACCTTCTTAAGCTACTGTGATATAG
This sequence comes from Methylotenera sp., assembly GCA_031359365.1. Classification (GTDB taxonomy): domain Bacteria; phylum Pseudomonadota; class Gammaproteobacteria; order Burkholderiales; family Methylophilaceae; genus Methylotenera. Next base: position 3,205 of record JANLZY010000440.1, read on the forward strand.
CGATAAATATCTTTGCCACAGCGCATTATCTGCGGTCATAAATTTGACTTATTTTAGACATATTAAATACACATTTTACTCTTATAGTAGGTGGACTTTAGAATTGGATAAAATAGATATGCGTTATACAAATAGTGGTTTAGTGCTGTTACTAGTTTGTTCTGCAGTGGTACTTGCTTCTTGTGGAAAAAAAGATCAAAGCAGCTCAAAAAAACCTGATTCGCAAGTTGTTGCTATTGTTAATGGTGATGAAATCACGATACATCAAGTTAATAATCAGATGGCTCAAATGGGTCAGTTGGATAAGGCTCAAGCTAAACTTGCTTCTAAGCAGGTATTGGCTGCCTTAGTCGAGCAGCAGTTACTAAAGCAGCAAGCTCTTAACGCCAAATTGGATATTGATCCTAGAGTACAGCAGGCAATAGAGTCTTCAAAAGATCAATTTTTGGCTCAAGCTTACTTGGAGCAATTGATGCAAAAGGCACCAAAACCTTCGTCATCAGAAATTGATGCCTTTTATAAAGAGCATCCTGAATTGTTCGAAAACCGTCGTATTTACCGTTTACAAGAGTTAGTAGTCGATGTCAGTAAAGATAAGTCTGCCGAAGCTGAAACAAATCTAAAAGAGCTTAAAGACATCAATCAAATTGTTAAGTGGATAAAAGACAATAATTACGTATTTACTGTTAACAGTAATGTGAAAGCAGCAGAGCAATTGCCAACGGCTTTGCTGAAAAAATTACAAGTGCTTAAAGATGGTGAAGTACTGCAGGTTCCAACAGGTAATACGCTTAATGTTATACAAATTGCAGCCTCTCAAACTTCACCGATTACTCGTACAAAAGCGACACCGATAATTGAGCAGTATTTTTTAAATCAGAATAAAAAAACTTTAGCAAAAAAAGAAATGATAGCCCTTAATGAAAAGGCAAAAATTGAATTTTCTGGTGCATTTTCAGATATGAAAAAGTCAGATTTAGAGAAGCCGGATAGTCCAAAAGAGGTTGCTGGTAGCCAACCGGTCGCTGAGGTGAAGGCTGAAGCGAAACCAAGTAAAAAAAATGCTAAGCCTGATACTGGCTCTTCGGCAATAGATAAAGGGCTGTCTGGACTTTAACTAAACCTACCTTTGTTTTAGGTTACTCAAGCAAGATGACCATTAATTTTTATAGAGAGACTTAGTGAATGTTAGGTAAAAGTTTTAGACATTTTTTTGTCTGTATTGTGACGTTAGTATTAGCTGCTTGGATGCATTCGGTTTCTGCCGAAGAAGCCAACTATGTTTTGGGCCCAGGTGATGTGCTTAAAATCACGGTTTATAACAGTCCTGATTTGACACTTGAAACTAGGGTCACTGAGAATGGAACAATTAGTTTTCCGTTGTTAGGTGAAGTTCAGTTAGGTGGAATGACGGCACCATTAGCTGAAAAGAAGCTTGCAGAATTGCTTG
>JANLZY010000308.1:0-5035 GCA_031359365.1 Methylotenera sp.
GTAGATAGTAGGGTGGTGCTGGGTTTTGTGTGAACATTCATAATCGCTGGGTTTATGCAGCATTAAGTAGGATTTTTCGCGGTAATCCCACGCTTCACCTTTGACTGTATATTTTAGGTTTTCAGTATCAAAAACTGCATCAGGGTCATCGCAAACTTCACCATTGACGGTGACTTCTTGATTGAGAATTAGAATGCGGCACAGCTTACGTGCGCCAAAGCCTTGGTTGCAGATAATGCGTTCAAGCGGAAGTTTTGATTTTAATTTTTTAGCCATACGTGCATTATAACGTCAGCCATTAAAAAGCCCAGGTGTTGTGGGCTTTTTGTTTTTTGTAGGAGCGCAATAAATTGCGCCCCTACAAAGTGGCTAACTTAGTCTTCTTTAGCGATAAAGTTATATAGCAAAGCGCCAATCACCGCGCCAATAATTGGTGCTAGCCAGAACAGCCAAAGTTGACTAAGTGCAATTCCACCTTCTAATAAAGCTGGGCCTGTACTGCGTGCTGGGTTCACTGAGGTGTTGGTGACTGGAATACTAATCATATGGATAAGCGTCAGTGTAAAACCAATGGCGAGCGGTGCCAAACCTGCAGGTGCGCGTTTATCAGTGGCGCCCATGATAATAAACAAGAACATGGCCGTCATCGCGATTTCCGTCACTAGTGCTGCCATCATACTGTAGCCATGTGGTGAGTGTATGCCAAAGCCATTTGAGGCCAAGCCGCCAGAAAAACCTTCAGCACCGCTAGCGATAGTGCGTATCAGTAGTGCCGCTAGAATAGCACCAAGCACTTGCGCTATAATGTAGTGAGGTAATTCGCTGGCTTTAAATCTTCCACCAGCCACCAAGCCAATTGAAACAGCAGGGTTTAAATGGCAGCCTGAAATATGACCTATCGCATAAGCCATCGTCACCACCGTTAAACCAAAGGCAAATGACACACCTAGATAACCTAAGCCTAAATCTGGAATACCAGCCGCTAATACAGCGCTGCCACAACCCCCTAATACCAACCAAAAAGTACCAATCAATTCTGCAACAGAACGCTTAGTAAGTGACATATTTTCTCCTGAAATTTATAAGTGTTTAAATGTAGATTAAATAATTATTTTAAACTCTATCTACTTAGCTAATTTACTGTAATCCTTATGCGCTCACAAGTGAGTTTCAGTTAAACTGTCATTTTTAATATGTAAACAATTGTTCAATGTCATTTAAACACATCATTTCACGCGACAACCCAGTTTTTAAGCAGCTTAAAAAGTTAGCTGATAATTCACGTGAGCGCCGTAGCGAAGGGCAAACCTTATTAGATGGCGTGCATTTAATAGAAGCGTATATGGCTACCTTTGGTGAGCCAGTGATGATCATTATTCCAGAAGGCAAAAGCAGCATAGAAGCGACTGGGTTGATTCAAACATTGACTGAAATCTCAACCATCATGTTGCCAACGTTGATGTTTGCTGAACTGACGCCAGTGGCGAGTGCAACAGGTATTTTGGCGTTGGTCAAAATACCGCAATTAACCGCGGCAGAGAAGCCAAAATTTGTGTTGATGCTAGAAGATATTCAAGACCCTGGTAATTTGGGCAGCATGTTGCGCACGGCGGCGGCGGCGGGGGTGGAAGCGGTTTATTTAAGTACAAGTTGTACTGATGCATGGTCACCCAAAGCCTTACGTGGTGGGCAGGGTGCGCAATTTGTATTGCCGATTGTGGAACGTGCTAATTTAATTGCTGAGTTAGAAAATTTTAATGGTAATAGCTATGCAACTGCTATGCACGGCGAGTCGTTGTATGCGCAAGATTTAACGCAAGCAACAGCATTCGTAATTGGTAATGAAGGTGCCGGGTTAAGAAAGCAAACGATAGCTGCGGCGGATAAAAGCATTACTATTCCTATGACGGAGAGCCGGTTTGGTTCTGTGGAGTCGCTTAATGCAGGCGCTGCAGCGGCTATTTGTTTATTTGAGCGTAAACGGCAGATGTTATGAGTAATCAGTTGAATCGCAAGCACGTTGGATTTACTGCTATCGAAATGATGGTGGTCGTGGCGATTATTGCAATCCTAGCGGCGATCGCTATTCCATCTAGCTTAGGTCGTATTGTGAAAGAACAGGTCAACGCAGCGCTGCCATTGGCTGATATTGTGAAAGAGCCTATTGCGGCTGCATGGAAGCTGACTAAAACATTACCCACTGATAATAAAGAAGCTGGATTGCCTGATGCAGATAAAATTGTGAGTAATTTGATTAGCTCAGTTGAAGTAAAAAACGGTGCCATTCACATGACTTTTGGCAATAAAGCCCATTCAAAAATTACAGGCAAAGTATTGTCACTGCGACCTGCAGTGATTGAAGAATCTCAAATCGTACCAGTGACATGGGTGTGTGGCAACGCGAAGGCGCCTGATAAAATGACACTCAAAGGCGAGAATAAAACTAATGTGGCCCCAGAGTTTCTGCCTATGATGTGTAGATAAGCTCTGTGTAACTAGCTACGGCGTAGGCAGCCCTCTAATTGTTTAATGGATTTTAGGGCTAGTGATTACGGCGGCTTCAGTTACCATGAGTTGCACTGCGTCTACCTTGTCAAAAGCATAATGCGCATTACAAAAGTCACAGTTCACTTCGATTTTCCCTTGCTCTTCAATAATGCTATTGATTTCTTCATCGCCCAGCATGCGCAACATATTAGAGACACTTTCGCGCGTGCAACTACAAAAAAATTGTGTGATGCTAGATTCAAATAGGCGCACATCTTCTTCGTGAAATAATCGAGTGATCAGTGTTTCAGTCGGCAAATTAAGTAGCTCATCATCGGTCACGGTGCCAGCTAAATAACCTACACGATTCCAAATGTCTTCATCATGTATCTGTGTTTCTTGATTCATGGTCTCTGGTAATTTCTGTATCAGCATGCCTGCAGCAGAATCACCGTCGCAACTTAACCATATTTTGGTATCAATTTGCTCAGAGCGCATCATGTAGTTTTCCAATACTGCGCTAATGCTGTCACCTTCTATTGGCACGATGCCTTGATACGCTTGCCCATCTTTTGGGTCTAGCGTAATCATAAATTGACCTTGTTCGATTAGCTCAAACAAATTCTGATTATCGGTCACTTCGTCACTCCATTTAGCCGTGGCGCGCATTTTTATAGTGCTGCCAACATCTGAGTTGCATTCGACCACTAAGAGTTTTAACGCGCCTTTACTTTGAATCTGCATCACCAAAGAGCCATCCATCTTTAGTGTGGCTGCAAGTAGAGCGCTTGCTGCCATTAGCTCGCCAAGTGCTTTTCGCAAACCTGTAGGTAGATGCTGTTTATTCAGTGCTTGCTGTAATGTTTGCGTTAGATTGACTAGGTTGCCACGGACGGGCGTGTTTTCAAATACGAATCGTTGCAGTGTGTCTTGGTGTGTTTTCATGCCGCTATTTTAACATAGGGCCGCTAAGTTATTGCTGATAAGGTGGAATGTCCCAGCTTAGTAACTGATTTCCCAGCAGTATCAAGTGGCAATGCAAGCGATCAGCTCCGTTCGCGCTAACATCAAACTCATACGTGCGTAAAAAACGTACATGACCGCGGTTGTTACGTCCAAGCCACAATTTGCTACACGCCACAGTTTCATCAAGTAACTGTAAGTTAAAACGAGAGGCGAGTTCTTGGCCTAATAAAATAGCGCGTTCTCGCTTGTCCATGCTATCAAGCCAGAACCAAGCCATGCTAATGAGTATGGCTAATAATGCAATTTCCATGCGGTGTTCTTTCTAAGATTTTTTTACAAGTCACTGAAGTCGTTATTGATGATTTAAATTATTTGTACTTAAAATAAAGTCGATTATTATGTTGAATTGTAAGCTAAAGCTACGGCATATCAGATATAGTTTTATGAAGTCAATATGAAAAATAATAATCTAATGGATCAAACGCGTGAGAATGAAGCCGTTAGGGCTTATTTAAAGCTATTGCAAACTAAGGGTGCTGTCAGTGCTGCGCTTCTTAGACGCTCACAGTTTTTAGAAAAGCTAATTGTCAGCCTTGCAGGCAAAGAGTTAGATGGAAGTGAATATCGCGAAGCAGTGGAGCCGCTGATGGAAACCGTGCCTACTGATGATTGGCATGACTGCTTGACTGCAGCACGTGAGTTTTATCCATTTTGGAAAGAAGATATTAAAGCCATTACAGCTTTAAATGTCAATCCAGGTTTTGATATCAAACCACTACAATGGAAGCCGTTACCAACTTCATTAAAGTTGTTGATGGAAAGTATAGTCACCGAAAAGTTTGATGCGTCAGAAAATTGGCCATTAAAAGCTTACGCTCAAGCGCTTCGCCAGGAGGGTTCAGAGCAATCATTGGTTGATACGCGCGTTAAGCTGGCAAAAATAATCTTGGTCCGTTTGAAAAATGCACCTGTCAAAAATCATAAATCTTATCGCACTGCAGTTGATCTGACGTTGCCATTATTCAATATTAAAAACAATAGGCGCTTGTTTTTAGTAGTAGTGCGAGAGTTCTATCACTTTTGGATTGGCAATCCGGATGCAAGCAGTATGGTGCTTAAAGATGGCTCAGGAAACATTCTGCTCTAAGCAAATATTAATCGACATTATTAATATTGCACTTAAATGGTGCAATGCACTGCCGTTAGCACTACTTAAGTGCAAAACACTGTAACTGTAAAACTGATAAGCTCTTAAAATCAACAGCTTAAGTATTGGCGCGCTATTTGCTTTATTTTTCTGGATAATTTTTTAGAAAACTCTAGAGGAAATTGAGAAATGGAAGCATTAGTTTCGTCAAATGACGTATTGTTTGTATTGTTAGGCGCCATTATGGTGCTTGCTATGCATGCGGGTTTTGCATTTTTAGAAGTTGGTACCGTCCGTAAGAAAAACCAAGTCAATGCGCTAGTTAAAATTATGGTGGATTTTTCCGTATCGACCATTGCCTACTTCTTTATTGGCTACAGCATCGCATACGGCGTCAATTTTTTCAGTGGTGCAGAGGTGCTAGCCGCAAAAAAT
>JANLZY010000457.1:0-2190 GCA_031359365.1 Methylotenera sp.
TGACGCGCGACGTAACCTTGGTGCGCATTACACCAGTGAAGAAAATATATTAAAGCTGATTAAACCCTTATTTTTAGACGCACTTTGGGCAGAATTTGAAAAAATAAAGGGCAATAAAAACGTCTGCCAGAGTTTCATAACAAGCTTCGCAACCTGACCTTTTTAGACCCCGCTTGTGGTTGCGGCAACTTTTTAGTGATTACCTACAGAGAGCTACGCCTGCTAGAGTTAGCAGTGCTGCGTGCCAGCCGTGATAGTAACCAGCAAGTATTGGATGTACAAAGCCTGATTAATGTCGATGTAGATCAATTTTACGGTATCGAGATTGAAGAGTTTCCGGCACAAATTGCCCAAGTGGCGCTGTGGCTGACAGACCATCAAATGAACATGAAAGTATCAGAATAGTTCGGCGCCTACTTTGCGCGTATTCCGCTAAAAGCCACGCCACATATTATGTGTGCCAATGCGCTACAAACTGATTGGGCAGAAGTATTGCCGCCAGAAAATTGTAGTTATGTATTGGGTAATCCGCCGTTCTTAGGTAAAAGCAATCAATCTGCTGCGCAAAAAGTTGATATGCAATTCGTGTGCGGTGATATTAAAAGTGCAGGTTTGCTTGATTTTGTGGCGGCTTGGTATGTAAAAGCAGCGCGATATTTAAGTGAAATACGGAATACGGAATACAAGTTCCGAAATCGTCTATCAAATGCGCATTTGTTTCAACCAATAGCATAACGCAAGGCGAGCAAGTCGGCGTGCTTTGGTCGTGGATGTTAGCGCAAGGTATTAAGATTCACTTTGCCCATCGAACTTTTAGCTGGAGCAACGAAGCGCGCGGTAAAGCGGCGGTGCATTGTGTGATTATTGGCTTTGGTCTGCAAGGCGAAGCAGATAAAACGATTTATGAGTATGCGGATATTAAAGGTGAACCGCATGCGGTGAAGGCGAATAACATTAATCCTTATTTAGTGGATGCGCCAGATGTGCTGCTAACTAAAAGCCGTAATCCAATATCAAAATTTTCTCCCACAATGATATTTGGAAGTATGCCAAATGATGGAGGTTTTTTGCTTTTTAATAAAGACGGAAGAATTGAATTTTTAAAACGAGAGCCTAAAGCTGTGGGTTTCTTAAGAGTTCTAATGGATAGTGAAGAGTTTATTAACTCTAAAGAGCGCTGGTGTTTATGGTTAGAAAATACGCCGCCAAACGAACTAAAAAATCTGCCAAATATCTTTGCTCGCCTAGAGGGAGTTAAAATGGTTCGCGAAGCTAGTACTAGGCCAACAACCAAAAGTTTAGCTAAAACTCCAAGTTTATTTGGAGAGATTAGGCAACCAAAATCCCAATATCTTGCTTTCCCTGAAATCTCTTCAGAAAGTAGGTTGTATATACCAATTAGTTTTTTAGATAGCTCGGTAATTGCTACCAATAAGTTATATACAATCTCAGCAGCAAATAAATTTCATTTTAGCGTTTTAACTAGCTCTACACACATGGCTTGGGTGCGAACAGTTTGTGGTAGATTGAAGAGTGATTATCAATACTCCACAGGTATTGTTTACAACAACTTCCCATGGCCTGATAGTAGGTGCGTCGTTTCGTCTCTAACCAGAGATGCGGAAAGTGTCACCGAGGCTTTCGCGGCTACAAGCCGCTCCTACCAAAACATAGAAGTTGCCGCTCAAGCTGTTTTGGATGCGCGCGCCATACATCCAAACGCTTCATTGGCTGATTTGTATGACCCGCTCACTATGCCTGCCAACTTACTCAAAGCGCATCAGGCTTTAGATAAAGCGGTAGATGCCGCTTATGGCTACAAAGGCGCCAATACAGATGCCGCCCGCGTGGCGTTTTTGTTTGAGCGTTATCAGCAGCTCACTAGTTTATTGCCAGTGGCGGATAAACCTAAAAAGCCTAGAAAGAAGTCGTAATTCCTAGCTTGTATGCAATACGGGGCAATGCAAGTAATAGCTAACCCCGTATTGCATACAGGCTACCAGTAGTAGATATGCCGAAGAAGCACTGTAAATTGTAGGAGCGATCTTTAGATCGCGAAAAGGCCGCGCCAATTTTAATTTTGCAGTTGAATGGCAAGATAGCATTCGCGATCTGAAGATCGCTCATACAAGATGACGGAATTCGTAGAAATTTTAGACGTAAAAAAAGCAGTGTTTCACGTGAAACACT
>JANLZY010000484.1:0-1580 GCA_031359365.1 Methylotenera sp.
AGCATCATTGTCAACAGATTCATTTATCTCTGCGGCTTCGTTCCAAGAAACAACGCGTGTGTTAACGGAAGCGGCTATTTTAGGTAAACGTGATGAATTACGTGGATTGAAAGAAAATGTAATTGTTGGGCGCTTAATTCCAGCAGGTACAGGTTTGGCTTACCATGAAACGCGCAAGCGTGCTGCGGCTGCTAACAGTACTCCTGCAAAAGAAATGTTATTTGCAGAAGTGCCGTTAGAAGTTGAAGCAGTTGCTGCAGAAGCAAGTAGCGAAGTTGCTGCGGAATAAATCAAACTATTTACATGTAATGGTTATTGCTACCGATGTTGCACTTTAGTTGCAACATCGGTGCGATAAGCCTTGACAATAAAAGTCTGGGTAAATAGAATGTTGGGTTTTTCAGGATAGCCTTATTGTCTTAACAGACATTGCTATCTTGGTTTGTTTTGCCAAGGTATAAATTGAATTCAATTTTGGATTCGTTTTCAGTTGGCGAACTTAATATAAGACATATTTAAAAGAACATCATTAGAGGTTATAGGCAATGCCAACCATCAATCAGTTAATACGTAAGCCACGCGCTAAAGTGGTCACGAAAAGTAAAGTGCCTGCACTTGAATCATGTCCACAAAAACGTGGTGTTTGTACTCGTGTATACACAACAACACCTAAAAAGCCTAACTCTGCGCTACGTAAAGTTGCAAAAGTGCGCTTAACGAATGGCTACGAAGTGATTAGCTACATCGGTGGTGAAGGTCATAACTTGCAAGAGCATAGTGTTGTGCTATTGCGCGGTGGTCGTGTAAAAGATTTGCCAGGTGTGCGTTACCATATGGTGCGTGGTAGTTTGGATACGGCTGGTGTTAAAGACCGTAAGCAGTCACGTTCTAAATACGGTGCTAAACGTCCTAAAGAAGGTAAAGCGGCTAAATAATTTAGCGGTAGTAAATATATTCCTTTAATAAATATATTGTAGTGTAGAGAAATAATTATAAACATGCGGCTTCATAAAGCCTTGCTAGTGCAGTTGCCAGCAAAAAGTAAAGAATAGAGAAAATTATGCCAAGACTAATAGAAGTCCCCAAGCGACACATTCTTCCAGATCCAAAATTTGGTAGTCAAGAAGTGTCTAAATTTGTAAACGTATTAATGACAGGCGGTAAAAAATCTGTTGCTGAGCGTATTCTATACGGTGCGTTTGACCAATTAGCCACTAAAACTGGTAAAGATGCGCTTGAAGTGTTTACACTTGCTTTGACAAATCTACGCCCGTTAGTTGAAGTAAAAAGCCGCCGTGTCGGTGGTGCCAACTATCAAGTGCCTGTAGAAGTCCGTCCAAGCCGTCGTAGTGCTTTGGCAATGCGTTGGTTGCGTGATGCTGCGCGTAAGCGTGGCGAAAAATCAATGGGCTTGCGTTTGGCTGCTGAGTTAGCTGAAGCTTCTGAAGGCCGTGGTTCAGCAATGAAAAAACGTGAAGAAGTTCACCGTATGGCAGAAGCGAATAAAGCGTTCTCACATTTCAGATTCTAGTATTTTTAGTATTTGTATTGATTGAAAGTTTGTTTAATTGGCCTAAGTT
>JANLZY010000485.1:0-3873 GCA_031359365.1 Methylotenera sp.
GTTGCAAGCTGCTTATGTAGAAGTGCAGAATAAAGAGTCAGACTTTATGACACGCATCGGTAGGCAAAATGGTAATTCTGGCGGCGTTTTAGGTCGTTTTGATGGTGGTCTGTTCCGCTATGGATTATCTCCACAATACAAATTGAACTTTGTTGCAGGTGCATTGGACGAATATAATATTTATTACACACGCCATTTTTATGGAATCAATCTGGATATTGGACCGATTAATGAAAAATGGAGTGGTAATACATTTTTCATTGAGCAAAGGGTCGATGATTTAATTGATAGGCGTGGTGTAGGTGGTGAGTTGCGTTACTTTGATATGGGAAAATCGTTATACTCAGTGGTAGATTATGATACTTATTTTAATCGTTTAAATACTGCTATGTTGCAAGGTAACTGGCAAACAGCAGAAGGTACCAGTTATAATATCCTGATGGAAAATCGCAAGTCGCCAGTATTACAGTTGATTAATGCGTTATTTGATCCCGCGTTTCAAAATCAAACGTTTTACCCGACAACGCCTACATCGTTGCGTCAGGCATTGCGAATAGGTAGTACTATAAGCGCTCCAAATACTTTAACTGTGTCAGGATTAAGAGATTATGCAATCAACCAAACATTGGATACCAGCTTGTTTTTGGTAGGTGCGACACGTCAAGTGACGCCTCGCTGGCAATTGGGCGGAGACGTTCAAATGAGCAGGGTAACCGGTAGCGCCAATGCCAGTAATGGCGCAATAGCGCTTGCTGAAAAAGCTGCGGCAGACAATGGTACTTTTTTAAGTGATCTCGATAGGCAAAATCTGCGTAATTCATTTACAGGTGGTAATACATATACTTACCATGTGCAGGCAGTAGGTTTAGACACGCTATTTAAAGATGATACTTCGATTATTAGTGTAAGTTATATTGATGGCCCAACAAGCCGTGTTCAGTCAGTAGTGTTAACTAACGTAATGGTGCCTCGTGATAAATGGCGTTTGGATAGCTCGGTGAAGTTACTCAGAATTGAGTCGGACCCAGCTTCCGTGCAATATGTTGTTGGCCCTACTGTCAGAGCGAGCTACCGCCTGTGTGAAAAGGCGACTATAGAAGCAGAGGTGGGTTTAGAAGTGACTAATGAAAATAGTTCAGACAGCTTTAATCCAGGGCATACCCGCACATTCCGCGATTTCAGTTTTATCGGCTACCGTTTGGATATTTAATGTTACTAACGCAAGGGTTAGCATGCTTGCGCGGTGATCGCTTGCTGTTTAAAAATGTAGAGTTTGAGCTTAATGCAGGCGGCTTGCTCTATGTGCTGGGCGAGAACGGTAGTGGCAAAAGTAGTTTATTGCGCATGCTGTGCGGATTGATGTTGCCAGAAAGCGGAACAGTTTTCTGGAATAAAAAACCCATCAAAGAAGAATCTGAAAGCTATTTGTCCAATCTCACTTATATTGGGCATTTGAATGGGCTTAAAGATGATCTTACCGCGCTAGAGAATTTAACCATGAGCGCACGTGCCGCAGGTAATGTAGTGTCGGAAGATAAAGCATTGGCGGCATTAGCGGCTATTGGAATCGAGCGTTGTGCAAATTTGCCAGTACGCGTGCTATCGCAGGGGCAGAAAAGACGAGTGACGCTTGCTAAGCTTTGGTTGGCAGATGGTAAGTTGTGGATATTGGATGAACCCTTTGCTGCCCTAGATATTGCGTCAGTCAGCATACTTGCTGCAAAGTTAGGCGAGCATCTATCTAGTGGCGGCATGGCAATTCTCACCACTCATCAAGATGTCGCAATTAATGCGCAGTCGACTCAAACTTTGAGGTTAAGTTGATGAACGGTGCATGGATGACCGTGCTGAAGCGCGATCTTTTACTAGCTTTCCGTAGGCGTTCAGATGTTGCAACAACGCTATTTTTCTTCTTGATTGTTTCCAGCTTATTTCCGCTTGGTATTGGCCCTGAGCCTGCAGTGTTGAGCAGCATCGCCCCAGGGGTTTTATGGGTAGCGGCATTGTTGGCTGGTATGCTTTCACTCACACGTTTATTTGCTGCAGATTTTGCTGATGGTAGTTTAGAGCAAATGTTACTCGCGCCGCAGCCATTAACGTTATTAGTAACAGCTAAGGTATTGGCGCATTGGCTAGTTTGCGGCTTGCCAGTGGTATTGTTAGCGCCATTAATTGGTTTGCAGTATGCATTACCTAGCGATGCATTATTTGTACTTATTATTTCTTTATTGTTGGGTACGCCGGCATTAAGTTTAATTGGCGCAATTGGTGCTGCGCTTACATTAGGTGTTCGTGGTAGCGGGCTGTTGGTGGCACTATTGGTATTACCTTTATACATTCCAGTGTTAATTTTTGGCGCTGGTGCAGTTGCTGCAAGTCAGCATGGGATGAGTGCACAGGCGCATCTTTCGTTGCTGGCGGCCTGTTCTTTACTTGCTTTGGTGTTAGCACCATTAGCTACAGCCGCTGCATTACGTATCTCTGTAGAATAAACCGTAGGTAGAGTAAAATATGCGCCACTGTGAATGACTACAGTAACATTACCGTGCAATTTGAATGCAATTACAGAGCAATTTGAGCAAATAAATTATGAGCATTAATTGGTTTAAATATTCGTCACCGCAAGCTTTTTACCCGCTAGCTGGAAAAATGATCCCATGGTTTGTTTTGCTAGCCACAATTTTCGCTATCGCAGGTTTGTACATTAGCTTTGCCGTTGCCCCTACTGATTTTCAACAAGGTGAAGCGTATCGCATCATCTTTGTACATGTACCTGCTGCTTGGATGTCCATGGTGATCTATATCGCTATGGCAGGCTGGGCGGCGTTAGGGTTAGCGCTTAATGCACGATTATCTGCCATGATGGCGCAAGCTTTAGCACCAACTGGGGCAATATTTACCTTGCTCGCTTTGGTGACAGGCTCGCTGTGGGGCAAGCCAATGTGGGGCGCATGGTGGGTGTGGGACGCGCGTTTAACCTCTGAGCTTATATTACTGTTTTTGTATCTTGGCTTTATTGCTTTGCAAGCATCGATTGATGATCCACGCCGAGCAGATAGAGCAGGCGCTTTGTTAGCGCTGGTTGGCGTGGTGAATGTGCCAATTATTTATTTTTCAGTTAAATGGTGGAACACCTTACATCAAGGTTCTAGCATCAATATGGGTGCAGCGCCGAAAATGGCGGCGACTATGTTAATGGGCATGCTGCTCATGGCGCTAGCGTTTTGGATGTATACCGTGGCTGTTGCGTTGATGCGCGTACGCTGCATTATGCTAGAGCGTGAACGTTCTTCAGATTGGGTTAAAGAGCTGTCAGTCACAGCAGGAGGTAAATCATAATGCAATGGGTAAGTTGGTCAGCATTTTTTAATATGGGTGGCTACGCATTTTATGTGTGGTTTTCTTTTGGCTTAACGGCACTTTGTGTCGCTTGGGAAGTCATATCTTTGCGCAAACGTAGCAAAGCTGCATTACGTTTATCTAAAATTTTGGCACAAGGCTAATATGGCTATAAAAGCACGACATAAAAGATTTATTTTGATAGCGATTGGTTTGGCATTGTTGGGTTTAGCTGCAATGCTTATTTTGAATGCTTTCCAAAGCAATATGGTGTTCTTTTACACCCCAACGCAAGTAGATAAAGGCGAAGTGCCGCACGGTACTGGCTTCCGTATCGGTGGCTTAGTAGTAAAAGATAGTTTAAAGCGCCAAGATGATGGTTTAACCGTGCATTTCTCTATTACAGATACCGCCAAAACGGTGCCTGTTGTTTACAAAGGCGTTTTACCTGATTTGTTTAAAGAAGGTAAAGGCGTGGTTGCACAGGGTAAAGTAGGCCCAGATGGCATATTTATGGCTAGTGAAGTCCTTGCT
>JANLZY010000494.1:0-3841 GCA_031359365.1 Methylotenera sp.
TTCGAGGAGCAGGTCAGTCGCACGCCGCAGGCCTTGGCGGTCATGTGCTTCCACTTCGATATCCACGTCCGAACGGACACTCTGAGAGTTACCCCACTGGGCGTTGAGCACGCGATCGCGCCGCTCCTCTGGTAATCGTGCTATAAAGGTACATGCCTTACGATGAATCGTTACCCCATGGTCGCGCGTGAGGTAGCCAACAATCACATTTTGAGGCATAGGTTTGCAGCATTTGGCTGTGCTGGTTTGCAAGTTACCAATACCTTCAATCACGACTTCAGTCTGAGACTTTAGAGTGTTAGTGCGCTTAGGTGAGGGTGGTTTAGTCGCTTGCTCCTGTTTGGGGGCTGTCTCATCCTGAATAGCGAGGGCAATTTGATGCTCGCTGATATCTCCACGCCCAATAGCAGCTAGGAAATCTTCAAGTTTCTGAAATTGCAGTTTTTGCGCTATTTTTTCTTGATTGATGGCGCCAACGCCGGCACGGTGCAACTCGCGATCCAACTTCGCACGACCCTGCGCTAAATTTTCCTCGAAATGCTGATATTTGAACCAGTGCCTGACCTTGGCGCGAGCGCCCGGACTTTGCAGGAAACCAAGCGTAGCATTGAGCCAATCGCGGCTAGGTGAGCCATGTTTTGACGTTAGAATCTCTACGCGCTGACCGTTTTGTAGCTTCGTGTTGAGAGGCACGATGCTTCCATCCACCTTCGCGCCACGCGTGCGATGCCCTAAATCAGTATGTAAGGTATAGGCAAAATCAATAGGGGTAGCGCCTGTGGGCAGATCAATTACTTTGCCTTGCGGCGTCAGCACGTAGACTTTGTCTTGGAACAGTTCGCTCTTAAATTGTTCTAGTAAATCGCCGCTTTCGGCAACTTCGTCTTTCCATGCCAATATCTGGCGTAACCAAGCGACTTTCTCGTCGAATTTAGCGTCTGATTTACCGCCTTCCTTATAACGCCAGTGGGCTGCAACGCCCAGTTCAGAATGCTGATGCATCTCAACAGTGCGAATCTGAACTTCTAATGCCAATCCGCGTGGCCCGCTAACGGCAGTATGCAAAGAACGGTAATTATTGCTCTTAGGACGCGCGATATAATCGTCAAACTCACCAGGGATAGGCTGCCATAAGTTATGAATCATGCCCAATACAGTGTAGCAATCCTTAATGTCGTCCACCAAAATCCGCACTGCACGAACATCATAAAGCTCGTTGAAATCGAGACGCTTACTCTTCATCTTTTTGATGATGCTATAAATGTGCTTGGGACGCCCAGTCACTTCCCCTTTGATTTCGGCATCGCTCAACTCAGACTTCAGTTGGTTCACCACGTCAATGATGTATTGCTCTCGGTCGACGCGTCGCTCATCCAACATTTTGGCCACTTCTTTGTATAGCTGAGGCTCTAGATAACGTAGTGAGAGGTCTTCCAACTCCCATTTAATCTGCCACACACCAAGACGGTTGGCCAGCGGCGCAAAAATTCCCTTGCTCTCCTGTGCAATTCGCTTCTGCTGGCTAGGGCTAGCTCCAGACAAGCAGCGCAAAGTGTGCGTGCGTTCAGCCAGCTTGATCAGTACGACGCGAATGTCTTGCACCATTGCCAACAACATTTTGCGCAAGCTCTCTACCTGCTGCGCGTGGTCACTATTTTTCAAGTCAGAGTCATGCAGGCCTTCAATCTCACTGAACGCTTGGATTTGCTCCATACGCGAAATACCTTCAACCAAGCCAGTAATATTGGCGCCGAATTGAGTTTCCAGCGCTGTTCGCCAATCAACGAGCCTCTCTGGCACAGCATGTAGTATCGTTGCGGCAATGGTTTCCACATCCATGTTCATCTCAATGAGGATAGTTGCCGCTCCCAGTACATGTTGCAACAGTGCTATGCCTGTCAACTCCGTATGATCAGCATAGAGCGGGGTAACTAGATCGCAGGCATTACGAATCAACTCAACATCGGCTGCGGAGAAACGCTTCGCTAAAGATTCAATCCATGAGAAAACATCGCTCTTATTTGAAGCAAGCAAAACAGAAGTTGGATTGTGAACAGAGACCATGAAATATTATCGCATCAAGGCGCTAGCTTATACAGCTTAAATGTTTGGCAGCTTATGAAAATCTACGCTAATTTATAATAGGTCAGCTTCATCAAGTTTTATGACATGCTCACCATTTGTGCATTTACAAATAAGTGGAAAATGCTGTTTGCAGAGTAGCTAATACGATATGGACTATTCAGAGCTTACTATATCTTATACTTCGTATAATGTATAGCAAAGCAATATACGGCGCGGGTTTCAGGGCTATTGCACATTGGTAAAACAGTTAAAAATTTGAGTAGTAGATAAACCTAAAAACAGGAAAAGTTATCCACAGGCTCTCTAAGCCTTATCCAGCCTAGCTTTAGGGGGTTTTCAGCCCATTTTCTGAATTATTGAACCTCCGAATGTAACACGTCGTTTGCAGCCTCTGCAATATGCCGAAATTTCGGAGCAGTTTCTCGGTGCGCCCAAGCGTAGGTTTTTACATGTAGACTAGCGATGGTTCCCATTAACGAACATTCGTTTTGATGCCCTCGGGCGCCCGATTGCGCGGTCGCGCAACTCGGGGCATCACTTGCCAATAGTTCAAGTTCTATTGAACTCAAGCTTTTGACCTGGCGTTGAACCGCGCTAGCGGCTTCACGCTCTTTCAACCATTGCCTAGCCATCCATAGATAATTACTCAAGTAGGTAAGCTGGTAGGGCTCAAACGCACGTCCAACAGGGCTGTATAGCACGCCTTTGCTAAGGCTCCAGCCTTCCCAAGCTTTATCAACCAATGAATGTCCACCAAACAAACGCATCAACCTGAAGGCTGCATACGGAATGCTGCTGGATCCATTTTCCCAGTTGCGTAAGGTCTTAGTCGTGACGTTTAACATTTGAGCTGCCTGCGCTATATCTAAACCAGCACGGTGGCGGGCGACGTAGAATATCTCTGGGTCGTTCCACCTGCGCTTAGTCTTCTTGGTTCGCATAGCAGTTTTGCTGGCGGGTAAATCCACCATGATTTGGTAAGAGGGTGCTTAGAAGCGCCAAAAACCTTGCCTTTACGGCAAAGCAATTGCACATAGCCTATAGGTAAGCCTATGTTTTCAGCGAACTGTTTAAGCGGTAGCCCATTTTTAGAAATGCCGTCGAAATAGGGTTTAATCATAATTTCACCCCATGCACACGCTCGTAGTCGGCTTTTGTGTATGACTTCACCCAAGCTTGTGTATGGGCTAATTGTTCAGCTTCTGTCATCTCGATATCAACAATCGAAGAAAACAGGTCTGTGAGCTTTTGTAGCGGTTTAGCTTTGTTGAATTCATCTTCTCCGAATTCTTCAACATCATGCAGCGCCATGCCGACCATTTTGTCCAGAAAACGAACTTGCCCCATGGTCATGGTCAAGGTGACTTTTTCAGAGTCGGGTGCATCATTTTTCTTGTAACGCATGTTAAATCTCCTAAGGTTGTAAAATTGCTTTTAATCACAAATACAACCTGCGGAAAATTTTTCCTGCTACTACTCAAAAAAAGTGTGAGTGGGTTCTAGTTTGGGCAGCGCGCGAGCGCGACCAAAACTAGAAAACAAACACACTATATTTTCAACTGTAAGCCAATGTGTACAACGAGCCCGAAGGGCTTTACGTGTCCAGTTACACGTAAAGTATCGCTCATTTTTGAGCATTTCTAGCCAAGACAGTACAGCCTTTTTGAGGCGTCTTGCACTTCGTATAATGTATATTATGTAAAATTAAATACTAACAACATTTAATCTAACTATCATCAGTCACCACTATTCTGAT
>JANLZY010000498.1:0-5683 GCA_031359365.1 Methylotenera sp.
AGCTTGGAATCAAGGTGCACGTGCCTTACAGGCGGAGTGGACGATTATTATGAATAACGATGTCATCGTTACTGAACGTTGGATTGAAAACTTAATTGAGGCAGCTGAGAAAAGTAATTTAAAAGTGATTTCACCTTCACTGATAGAGGGGCCACTCACAACAAACCACATCGCTGATGCCATTCTTGATTATGATTTGGATAAATTTGCTAAGCAATCTAATTTAAAAATGCAAGATGCGATGCGAATAGGTGGGCATCATGCTGTTTGCCTAGCTGTGCATCAATCAGTTTGGTTGGATATTGGGTACTTTCAACCAATTCCTAAACTATTAGGCTTTGAAGACACCATGTTTTTTAACGAGATGGCTAAAGCCAATATTACTGGCGCGATGACTGGTGCAGCTTGGCTGCACCATTTTGGCTCCATCACCCAAAGTGCGATGAAGCAAGAGCGCGGCTTATCAGAAAAAGATGGTCTGGGTTATCGTTATAACTACCGCTTACTTAAACATAGTTGGTTCACACGTAAATTAAATAAAATGAGAAAGAGTCGTCAAAAAAGACAATGGTTATCCAAAGAACTGATGGAATATTCTATGTCTATGCATGGCACCCGTGTTAAGGGTAGTTTTGTTTGGCAGTAAAATGAACTCCATAAAAAGTCTTAGCCTTTCAGTCATCATCATTACCAAAAATGAAGCGCATGATATTCGTGACTGTTTGACTTCAGTGGCTTGGGCAGATGAAATTATTGTATTAGATTCCGGTAGTACTGACGAAACGCTTAGTATCGCTCGGGAATTTACTTCCCTCGTTTACACCTCGGCAGACTGGCAAGGTTTTGGAGTACAAAAGAATCGCGCCTTAGCTTATGCAACTAAAGACTGGGTGCTATCTTTAGACGCTGATGAACGTGTAGATGCTACTTTGCAGAGTGAAATTCAAGATGTATTAAAATCTCCACAATTCGACATCTATTTTATGCCGAGACTATCCAGCTTTTGTGGTCGATTCATCCAACACTCAGGCTGGCGACCAGACTATGTGGCACGCCTATTTAAGCGCGACAGCGCAAAATTTAGTAATCATTTAGTACACGAAAGCTTATTGATAACTATGCCCGCTGGTTATTTAAAACAATCTTTACTACATCTTAGTTATCAAAATCTTGATGAGGTCTTAGATAAAATGCAACGTTATGCAATGTTAGGTGCAGCAGAACTCTATGCTAAAAACAAACGTACAAACCTATGCGGAGCTATAGGGCATGGCATGTGGGCATTCATTCGGACCTATATTATTAAACGAGGGTTTTTAGATGGCGCTCAAGGTTTGATGTTAGCGTTAAATAATGCAGAAACGACTTACTATAAATACTTACAACTCTATTTTTTAAATAAAAAAATTTAATGCAAGCTTCCTTTTTATCTAAAGCGCCTACAGTTAGCAAACACCACGGCACAATCAACTCAACAGACGAAGTGTTTTCAATCGTTATTCCAAGTTGGAATAATTTAGACTTTTTAAAAACCTGTATCAATAGCCTGAGAAAAAACTCCCGTTACTCACATCAAATTATTATCCATCTTAATGAGGGAATAGATGGCTCACTGTCTTGGGTGAAAGAACAAGGCTTGGACTATACTCATTCAGTAGAAAACATTGGCATTTGTTATGCCATGAATATAGCTCGTACACTCGCCACAAGTAAATTGTTGGTCTATTTTAATGACGATATGTATGCTTGCCCAGATTGGGATTTTTGGTTGTACGAAGAGGTAAAGAAACAAACTTCCCCCTATTTTTTCCTATCTTGCACCATGATAGAACCACGTGAATCAGGAAATATGTGTGTAATCGCACCATTTGATTTTGGTAGCAACCCTGAAAACTTTAACGAAACTGCACTTTTGAAAAGCTTCTCTAAACCGATTAAGGATGACTGGAACGGTGCCACATGGCCACCAAGTGTGCTGCCTACAATGTTATGGGACTTAGTTGGTGGATATAGTACGGACTTTTCGCCGGGTATGTATTCTGATCCTGACTTTTCAATGAAACTTTGGGAGTTTGGCGTGAGAGACTTTAAGGGCATAAGTCAAAGTCGGGTTTATCACTTCATGTCTAAATCTACCGGAAAACTTACTTTTAAAAAAAATGGCAGCCATTTATTTTTGCGTAAATGGGGCATAAGCTCTAATCTGTTCACTCAATACTATTTACGCAGAGGACAAAGCTGGAGTGGCCCGCTTAATCTACCTAGTAATACGTTTAAATTTAAAATGAAACTCTGGCTAAGTAAAATGAAACGAAAGTTCATTTAACCACTGGTACTTCATTCATGTTTAAAGACACTCCACCAAAAAAAGTAATACTCATTGCCACGCAACAAATTGGCGATGTCTTATTGTCTACTCCTTTACTAAAATCAATGCGTGCAGCTTGGCCTAATGCAATTATTGACGTACTAGTCTATCGTAATACCAGTAGCATATTAATGGGAAACGCAGATTGCAATAATATTATTGAAAGCGACAACCACCCGTCTTTAGGCGCATATTTAAAACTAATAAAAACTTTATTCAGGAAATATGACCTCGCGGTTACCACACAGGGCAACGATAGAGCACACCAATACGCGTTTATAGCTGGGGAAAAACGTATTGGTTTAATTCCAAACCTTAAGAAAAAGCATTGGTGGAAGAAACTATCTTGTCTGCGCTGGAGTTTACTGGATGAAGAAAATACGCATACCGTCGTGCAAAACTTACATCTAGCTGACCTCATGGGTATTGAAAGACAGTATGCATTAACGCCAACAAAAGCTGACTCAAGCGATGCAATAACACACCTTAATGAACAGTTGAGGTTCAATTTAACAGAGATTCCTTACACCATCATCCATCCAATGCCAATGTGGCATTATAAACAGTGGACAGATAGCGGCTGGATTGCCTTAATAGAGCACGCAATCAACTTAGGACACCACGTCATTATTACAGGTGGGCCTGCGATTGCAGAACAGAATTATGCTCTTGAACTTACTAAGCATTTTGTAGGAAACGAAACTGGCTTTGTAACCAGCCTAGCTGGAAAAACCAGTTTTGCAGAAATGAGTACGCTTTTAAATCATGCAGCTGCGTATGTTGGCCCAGACACCGCTACAACACATCTCGCAGCCGCTTGTGGAACGCCCACATTAGCAATTTTTGGTCCTACCAACCCCATAAAATGGGCACCATGGCCAATGGGCTATCATGAAAGCAAAAGCCCTTGGCAACGGTATTCTTCAGAATATCAAATGGTGAGTAATGTGTTGCTACTTCAAGGCCGCGGTGAGTGTGTGCCTTGTCACAAAGCGGGCTGCGATGATCATAATAATAGTTATAGCCAATGTTTAGACACCCTTGAAGCTAAGCGTGTCATTCAGGCATTTAGGCGACTTATTAAGGTTGATATTGAGGTTGTACCTTTTCGATAGCGGCTATTACTTGCTGCACACTTGGTGGCTGACCAACATCCCCTAAGTTTCTGATATTTTCACTCCAAAAACCTTCTGTTTTCCAACGTGGGGAATCACAATAAAGCTCTATAGTCGGTTTACACATAATCGCTGAAAGATGAGTAAGCCCTGTATCCACACCAAGGACTATCTGTGCGCCAGCCACAATAGTAAAAGCCTGTGTCAAATTGAAAGCCTCTGGCACCACAGCATTTGCAATGTGTCGACACAACCTCTCACTCACCGCTTTTTCTGCTAAATTGCCCCACGGCAAAATCACACGGTAGCCTTTCGCAGCTATGTGTTGACCTATCTCAATCCAGTGACTTTCACTCCACATTTTCCCTTCGCGCGCGGTTGCATGAAAAATCAGGATATATGGCACATTGAAATTAGCACTTATTTTTTGATTATTTTTAGCTAGCATTTCCACAAATGCCTGTGGATAGAATTTTGGCGTACTTAATACAGTAGAAATATTCATCGCAGCCGCAGCGACCAAGCGTGAGCGCTCCACAGCGTGGCATTGCTTTGGCACTTGCACACAATGCGTATAAAACCATCTCGCGATGGGTTCATACCCCGAACCTTCAGTAGCATTACCAAGACCAGTAATTGTCCCACCTACATTACGTTTTGCTAAACGACTAACGACGGCAGACTTTAGCAAACCTTGAGTTTCAATCACCAAATCATAGCTGACATAGTGAAAATTCCTGCGAAACTCGCTAATCTCCATAAAAGTCTTTTTGCTAAAAAGACTTTTCTTCCATCGTCGAAATCCAAGCGGGATAATGCGATTGATACCCTTAAATTCAGCATTCTTTTGTAATGGCTCGATTAGGTGCACATAAGCCTCTTCTACTACCCAATCAATATTGGCTTCCGGGTACTGCGCTCGCAAATCCCAAAAAATTGGCAAGTTATGCAATACATCTCCCAAAGATGAGAGCTTTACTATCAGAATATTCAAGAAAAAACCTTAATAGAGGTAAATAGACAGCAACTTATTTAGCATTCTCTCCAGCACTTTGATTGGGAATGTTTCTGGATTTTTTAACACATTCGTAGGCAAATGACTGTGATTACACAACCTCTTCAATCCTTGCCTAACTAGATTATTATCAAACCTTAACCCTAGCGGTTAATGTTTATCTAGACTTCCCAACACAAACTACCTTATTGAAACATTTTAGCTCTGGATAACCTCATGCATAATACTTGTGTTATTGTAACTCACAGCAACCGTACAACTTAACGTATTAAATACGATTTCGAATGAATTCAAAAAAATCTACTTTTAAAAGCAATGTCATCTTACTTGCTGTAGCCTGCCTAAAACTTTTGCGATATTTACCACTACCAGTCATTCATGGCCTTGGCGCAACGCTGGGTTTAATGAGTTACGTATTAAATAAAGATCATCGTGACCACGCTATACGTAATCTTAAGCAATGTGCTTTAACCACGAATAAAACTCAGTTCAACCTATTACTTTTTAAAAGCACTTTAGAAAATAGTAAAGGTGCACTGGAAACTTTTGCCATTTGGTTTAAACCTCAAAGTGAAGTTATAAACTGGGTAAAACGAGTATTTGGTTGGGATGCGGTTGAACAGGCACTACAGTCTGGCAAAGGTGTGATCTTTCTTACTCCCCATTTAGGTTGTTTTGAAGTTATATCACTTTACTACGGCGCACGTCACCGTATCACCGCTCTTTATCGCCCTCCGCGCCAAAAGTGGCTGCTGCCGCTTATTACAAATGGAAGGGAGCGTGGAGAAATCACTTTAGCGCCAGCCAATACACAAGGAGTGAAGCAGTTATTACAAGCCCTTAAACGTGGCGAGGCCATTGGCATCTTACCAGATCAAGCCCCTTTGGCCGGAGAAGGTGAATGGGCACCATTCTTTGGTCATCAAGCTTACACCATGACCCTTGCCTCAAAATTAGCACAAAAAACTGGCGCACAAGTGTTTATGACTTTTGGCGAGCGCTTAAGTTTTGGGCGTGGCTATAATATTCATATTCGTGCAGTAAACGCTGGTGGTATTAATACATCCTCTTTACTCAATGCAGAAATTGAACGCACTATTCAGCAATGTCCGGCCCAATATTTATGGATGTACGACCGCTATAAAATTCGCAACCAGCCCCCTCCAACAGAAAAAATGTAGGAGG
>JANLZY010000503.1:0-2185 GCA_031359365.1 Methylotenera sp.
GGTGTTGGCTGTAATGGCGCTGATTACTTGGGTTTTAAAACGTATGGTGCCTGGTGTTGGCAATAAACAATCAGTCATTCGTATTGTTGGTGGAGTCAGTGTAGGTTCACGCGAACGTGTAGTGGTGTTAGAAGTCGCAGGTCGGTGGATTGTAGTTGGTGTGGCGGCTGGTCAAGTCAGTAGTCTTGCCAATTTAGAAAGTGGTGCTAACAACCTTGCTGAAAGCATACCGATGGGCAGAAGTATGACGGATTCAGGCAGTGAAGGCTTTAGCAATACCTTTGCCGCATGGTTACTAAAATCAACAGGTAAGATTTTAGATAAAAAAGATTTAGAACATTAATACAGATCATTAAATAGACAATTAAATTTAAGTTAGCCATGACTAGACCATTACTAAAATCCTCACTCAAAACCTGCATTGGCTTAGCAGGGCTAGTATTAGCCAGTATACTGATGTTACCTGGCACGGCATTAGCTGAAAATGGCATGCCGCTAGTGAATGCCTTACCTACAGCGGGTGGCGGTCAGAACTACACTTTGAGTTTACAAACGCTCATCTTACTGACTTCACTTACGTTTCTGCCAGCGGCTTTGCTAATGATGACAGGCTTTACGCGCATCATTATTGTGCTGTCATTATTACGTCAAGCATTAGGTACGCAATCTGCACCACCAAATCAAGTGATGGTTGGTCTAGCTTTGTTCTTGACGTTTTTTGTGATGAGCCCAGTGATAGACAAAATTTACGTGGATGCCTATCAACCGCTGTCAGAAAATAAAATCACCATGCAAGAGGCTATGGATAAAGGGGCTGCGCCACTCAAGGCTTTTATGATGAAGCAAACACGTGAAGGCGATTTGGCGCTATTTGTGAATATGGCAAAAATCGAAAAGATTGAAACCCCAGATCAAGTGCCTTTGTTAGTGCTAGTGCCTGCATTTATGACCAGCGAATTAAAAACCGCATTCCAAATTGGCTTTGCGATATTCATTCCATTTTTGATTATTGATATGGTGGTTGCAAGTGTGCTGATGGCGATGGGGATGATGATGGTATCGCCCTCTATCGTGTCCTTGCCATTCAAGCTGATGCTATTTGTATTGGTCGACGGCTGGCAGTTGTTGCTAGGTTCGCTGGTACAAAGTTTTTACTAAGCTTATTTTTAATAAAACAGTTTGTTAATAAAATTAGACGATTTTTTCTAAAAGGATACAAAAATGACCCCAGAAAGCGTGATGACATTAGGCCGAGATGCAATGGAAATCACTTTGCTTGTTGCCGCGCCAATTTTACTGGTAGTGCTGGCAATTGGTCTGTTGGTGAGTATTTTTCAAGCGGCAACGCAAATTAACGAGGCTACTTTGTCGTTCATTCCCAAGCTGGTTGGCGTGTTTGGTACGCTGATGTTCGCTGGTCAATGGATGTTAAGCACATTGGTCGATTATATGCATTTAGTCTTTACCAGTATTCCTGCCATGGCTAACTAGGCCAGAGCTAATCGGGTTAAGTTTAACTAAATTAAGCCACGTAAAATCGCAAGGTTACACAATGATTTCAATCAGCAGCGATCTTCTACAAACTTGGATAATTAGCCTGCTTTGGCCGCTCACCAGAGTATTAGGCTTGATAGCCGCCGCGCCTATATTTAACCATACAGCCATTCCCAATCAAGTGAAGCTGGGTTTGGGCATTATGCTCACCTTAATCATAGTGCCAACATTGCCAGTCATGCCACAGTTTGAGATATTTTCATTTCAAGGTTTACTAATACTAGTGCAGCAACTCGTGATAGGTTTAGCCATTGGTTTTAGTATGCGCTTGGTTTTCTCTGCGGTTGAACTTGCAGGTCAGTTGATTGGTATGTCGATGGGGCTTGGTTTCGCTAGCTTTTACGATCCGCAATCTCAAGGACAAAGTACCGCTGTTAATCAATTTTTGGTGTTGTTAGCGATGCTTATTTTCTTAAGTTTAGATGGCCATTTACTTATCATCACAGCCGTAGCTAATAGTTTTATCACTATGCCGATTACCGTCGTTAGCAGTGGAATCGACCCATTAAAAATCGCGATGTGGGGCGAAACTATATTCAGTGTAGGTTTAATATTAGCTTTGCCTGCGGTGGCGGCTCTGTTGATTACCAATATGGCATTAGGCATACTCACAAAAACAGCACCACAGCTC
>JANLZY010000510.1:0-4579 GCA_031359365.1 Methylotenera sp.
AGGAATTCGCCGTCGTCGCCAAGATATTTTACTTTAAGCGGCTCTTTAGCCATATCTTTAAATGCAAGTTTTTTGAATTTAGTCGCTTCAGTATAGTAAGTACCGCCTGTAAACGTTGGCATTAATTTTGAGCCTTGATTTGACTCGTTATCATGCACGATTTGGTAATAAACTACTGGTGTAATGGCGGTTGCAGAGCCATTTTTGATTTCATAATTCACATCGATTGCATATTTATTACGATGGAAAGTGTAAACCTTATCTACCGTTACGCCATTGCCAATCCAGCTTAGACGCACTTCTAGAGCATCTTTGCCCTCTTGCATTTGATAAGTGGGCGCAGCAGAAGTGAATACTGCTTTATGTGAAGGTAAGTCTGTGCCAATTAAGCCTGTTTGCGCAACATAAGTCATTGGCTTAGCTGCATCATCCAACAAAATAAAGTTGGTTTTAACGTTATCTGAGGCGCGATGCTTCAACAACTCTAATCTACGTAGATCGCCGCCAGTGGTCTCAATATCAGCTTTGTATAGATCTGTAGTAACAGTAATACGTTGGCCCGTTGAAAGTTTAAAATCACTATCTACAGCAACATTTCCAGTCACAGCAGCTGTGCTGCTTGTCACGCCAGAAGTTATTGTTTGTCCGCTTTGTTGCACCACTTCAGCAGGTGCATGTTGGCGCTGCCAAGCATCCCACAACATCAAAATTGACATTGAAAATATAACAAACAGAACTAAACGTTTTGTATCCATGATTTTTAGGGCAATCTTATAAAATATTTTAAATGTTAAGGAATGGGATCGTGTCCACCAGCATGCCAAGGATGGCAACGCAACAAGCGGCGTACTGTGTAATAACTACCAACAATCGCACCATGCTTGTTGATAACCTCTATCGAGTAATGTGAGCAAGTAGGGTAAAAACGACATTGCTGGCCAAAGAATGGGCTTAGCAATACTTGGTAAGCTTTAATCAACCATATTAGTATACGCGCCATTATGTTCATCACTAATTTTTAGAGACTATCATTTGCTTGTGTCATTACTTGCGAGCTCTTTTGTTGGCTTAAAATGACACGTTGGTTTAATTTATAAATAAGTGAATCAAATTCTTGTTTTATTTGAATAAAATCTACTTTATCAAACTTTTTTTGCACTCTTATAATTAAATCAACATGGCAAATATCATGTTGATTTAATCGAAAAAACTCGCGTAAAACTCGACGCATATAATTTCTATTGACCGCTAATTTAGCTGTTTTTTTTCCTACAACTAAACCTAAACGCGCACATTGAAGGGTATTCGGTTGATAGTGCATCACCAAATATTTCAAGGAAAAGCGTTTGCGGAAATTAAAAACGGATGAAAAATCATCCGTTTTAATCATCTTAGCTTGCTTAACAAGCCTATATGTTTGCACCATTATTTTTTAACTGCTTTAGTAATACTGTAATCAAAAATTACTGCGATTAAAACTAACGCGGATAATGTTGCGATGTAATATAAAGGCCCTAACGGACTTTAAAATTACAGACCTAGGCGTTTACGACCTTTAGCGCGGCGACGAGCGATTACAGCACGGCCACCTTTAGTAGCCATACGAACTAAAAAGCCATGAGTTGTGGCGCGACGTGTTTTAGAAGGTTGATATGTACGTTTCATGTAATTCTCCAGCGAGCGAAATGCTATAAAGGGCGCTATTAGACACGATAACTACCTATTTTGTCAATGTTTATTTAGTTTTGCAAAGAATGTATTTGCCTGTGGATAAGTTGCCGTAAACCAGCTAAAATGTGTTTGATAAACTGTACGAAATTTATAGTCATATTGTATAATTAATAGCAATAAAAACAAATAGTTAACAATTAATTATTGTACTGAAAATTGTTTTAAAAACTAAATACCTAGGTAAATCACGATAGATGGAAAATTTTTGGCCAACTTGTCTCAGTCGTTTTGAACAAGAGCTCTCTACGCAACAATTTAACACTTGGATTAAACCTCTACACGCAGAAGTGGAGGGAAATGCGGTGAGATTAGTCGCGCCTAATCGATTTGTGATGCAATGGGTGAAAGAACGTTTTCTTAAAAAAATTGAGCAATTTGCGCATGATTTACATTTAACCAATATTAAAATTGATTTTATTATTTCAGAATCATATCAAAAAAACAGCACTGAAAAATCAGCTGCTAAACAATCCGCTAAAGTTGATATTAGCTCTAATATTAATTTGATGGAATCAAAAATAGGTCAAATTAGCCAAGCCATTTCAACCTCTAAAAGTATCAATAAAAAAATTAGTGAGTCCTCAAAAGTTAGCTCCGGGTTAAATAGCGCATTTAATTTTGATAATTACGTGACTGGTCGTGCTAACCAATTAGCACGCGCTGCAGCTATACAAGTCGCTGAAAATCCCGGCACTGCCTACAATCCATTATTTATTTATGGTGGCGTTGGGCTAGGTAAAACGCATTTACTGCAAGCGATTGGCAATGAGTTAAAAAAACATAATCCAGATGCGAAAATTCGCTATTTACATGCGGAACGTTATGTCACTGATGTGGTAAAAGCTTATGAACACAAAGCTTTTGATGAGTTTAAGCGCCAGTATCATTCTTTAGATTTATTGCTGATTGATGATATTCAGTTTTTCGCAAAGAAAACACGTACACAGGAAGAATTTTTCTACGCATTTAACTCACTGATTGAAGCGAAAAAACAAATTGTCATTACCTGTGATACTTATCCAAAAGAAATCATTGATGTAGATGAACGTTTACGCACCCGCTTTAGTTGGGGTTTAACCGTCGCGGTAGAACCACCAGAGCTTGAAATGCGAGTGGCTATTCTGTTAAAGAAAGCCGAAGCGGTTAATTTAAATTTACCTGAAGATGTTGCCTTTTTCATTGCTAAGCAGATACGCTCTAGTGTGCGTGAATTAGAAGGTGCGCTAAATCGTATTATTGCTATGGCTAAATTTACTGGACATAGTATCGATGTACATTTAGCAAAAGACGCGCTTCGTGATTTAATAGCTGTTCGAGGTAGGCAGGTAACGATGGAAAATATACAAAAAACCGTCGCTGACTATTACAAAATTAAAGTTGCTGAAATGTACAGCAAGAAGCGTACACGTAACTTTGCACGCCCTAGGCAGATTGCAATGGCTTTATCACGTGAGCTTACCAATCATAGTTTTCCTGAGATTGGCGAGGCATTTGGTGGTAGGCACCACACCACGGTAATGCATGCATGCGATGAAGTAGATTTATTAAGGCAGAACGACCCTACGTTTACCCGTGATATTAGTTTTTTAGTACAAGTCATTAGAGATTAGAAATTAAATTTAGATTGAATGAAAGTTTGTAAATTACCTATATTTATACAAAGTTAAGTTATGAACTTTCTGTGGATAAAAATAGGATAAGGTTGTGTATTTGTGAATTTCATTTTTTACTCAACAAATTATCCACAGTAGAATATGCTTTTATCAAGATAAAAAAATTAGCATTAAAATACTGATTTAATTAAAAAATAATCAGTTATCAACAGAAAATTGCAACATTATTATTGTTATTATTTATATATATATTATTTAGGTTATAAAGATGAATATACAAATCAACCGCGAAACATTGTTAAAGCCTTTGACTTCAGTCACGAGTATTGTAGAAAAAAGACATACTTTGCCTATATTATCTAATTTGTTATTAGAGGTTAAACAAAACAAAATTCATCTAACTGCCACAGATTTAGAAATGCAAATATCGCTTTCAATAGAAAGTGCAACATCAGGTGATTTTTCTACAACAATATCAGCTAAAAAACTATTAGATATCTGTCGTTCATTGCCAGATAGCTCAGAAATTAATATGGCGACTAATGACAGTCGTATTACTTTAAAAGCTGGCAAAAGTAGATTCAACTTACAAACTTTGCCTGCAGCAGATTATCCTGTCATGACTAAAACACAAGGTGAAAGCACTTTGGTGACGATAGGTCAGCGTCAGTTAAAAGACTTGTTAAAACAAGTTGAGTTTGCTATGGCGCAACAAGACATTCGTTATTACTTGAACGGCCTCTTATTTGAAGTAGTAGCCAATCGTTTGAATATTGTGGGTACAGATGGCCATAGACTAAGCTTTACCTCAACAGAATTAAAACAAAATTACGATAAACAAGATGTTATTTTGCCGCGTAAAACAGTGATTGAGTTAATCAAGTTACTAGATGATAGCGATGAAGACGTACAAATTGAATTGGCAAGTAACCAAGTTAACTTTAGTTTTAGTCATTTTAAATTAATCTCAAAAGTGATTGATGGTAAGTTCCCTGATTACAATCGTGTTATTCCTACGGGCCATCAAAATTCATTTACAACAGATAGAGTAGAGGTGTTGTTGGCAATGCAGCGCGCTTCGATTTTATCTAACGAAAAATACCGTGGTATTCGTATGGTGCTAAGCAATAATAATTTAAAGCTCATCAGCACCAATAGCGATCAAGAAGAAGCAGAAGAGGAACTAGAAATCGATTACGCAGGTGATAGCTTAGATATAGGCTTTAACGTTACTT
>JANLZY010000049.1:0-1674 GCA_031359365.1 Methylotenera sp.
TCGGTGTAATCACCTGAACCAAAATGCTTGAGTGACCACGCAACTGAACCTACATGTAATGACGCTGTATGTTGTGATGTAAAGCCCTGGCCTAAAATGAACTCTGTAGAGCGGCCGCCAATGTCAATTACTAAACGTCGCTCATTCGATTGCGGTAAAAATCTGCTGACGCCTTTGTAGATGAGGCGGGCTTCTTCCACACCAGAAATGACTTCTACATCAAACCCCAATGCTTTTTTAGCTAATTTAATAAATACATCGCGATTATTAGCTTCACGTAAGGTTTGGGTGGCAACCGCACGAACATGTGATGGGTCAAACCCTTGTAAACGTTCGCCAAACCTAGCTAAGCAGCGAATGCCACGTTCTATGGATTCAGCCGTTAGGTTGCGGTTTTCGTCTAAATCGCCACCTTGTCGCACCGCTTCTTTTAGGTATTCTACACGTTGAATATGCCCGCTATCCAAGCGACCAATTTCAAGTCTGAAGCTATTTGAACCTAAATCAATCGCCGCGAGTAAGGTTTTGTCGGCAGGTATTACTGGTAAATTAATTAGGTTATTTTGCATGGTCATCAACTTAAACTTTAGAATGTTCTATAAAACAATATTATTGTTTATTCTGTAATTATAGTTTGAAAGTTTGATGACAATTGTAAAATTAAATATCAGGGATTTGTTTTATCGATAGTGGCTTCGGCAGAACCAGCACCGAATGTCAGCGTCACATCGTCACCCTGTCGAAGTTGCTGGCTTGAACTGATAATTGTCCCCAGTTTATTTTGTACAAAAGCGTAACCGCGGGTGAGTACGGCTTGTGGATTGAGATGAGTTAAATTCTGGCTCGCACGTAATAAATTTTGCTGTTTATTTTTAACTTGCTGATTCATGGCAGCATTCAAACGCAAAGTCATTTGCGCGAGTTGCGATTTCTGCTGCTCAATTTGTTGAGACGGTGAAATTAGTCTGCGAGATAAGTAATCTAGCGCTTGCGCGCGCTGATTAAGTTGATATTGCATTATTCGGCTTAACTGCTGTTTCAACTGATTGAGTGCGCCTAGTCTGTTTTCTCGAGAAGGTGTGGCGAGTTCGGCTGCGGCTGTTGGCGTTGCTGCGCGCATATCGGCGACAAAGTCACAAATGGTAAAGTCGGTTTCGTGACCAACGCCACTAATCGTGGGTATCGAGCATTCAGAAATCGCTCGAGCAACGATCTCTTCGTTGAATTGCCATAAGTCCTCAATGCTACCGCCGCCCCGACAAATAATCAGCACATCGCATTCAGCGCGCTCATTAGCCAGTTGAATGGCATCGGCAATCTGTATTGCTACACCTTTACCTTGCACTGGCGTGGGATAAATCACAATCGGAATGCTAGGCATGCGGCGTTTGAGTGTAGTGAGCACATCGCGTAAGGCTGCGGCATCAGGTGATGTCACTATACCGATTTTTTTGGGATGCGCTGGTAGTGATTTTTTAAACGCCGCATCAAATAAACCTTCTTGTTGCAGCTTGGATTTTAGCTTTTCAAATGCCTCGAATAGAACACCCAAACCTGCGCGCTGTAAAAACTCGATGGTGAGCTGGAAGTCACCTCGTGCTTCGTATAGCGTGACAGTGCAACGCGCTTCCACTTTGTCACCTTCTTTTGGTACCCAATCTAGATAGCTGTTGC
>JANLZY010000076.1:0-2513 GCA_031359365.1 Methylotenera sp.
CATCGCTTCTAAGGAAGTTGACGAGGCGGCCATCGCTTTGGCTAAAGCGATGAAACTGGCAAATGAAGCGCAGGCCAAGCAAGATATGCTGAATGAATATCGGCTGGATTATGTGAGGAATCTTAATAAGATTTTAGAGGCTGGGATGGGCGCGAAAGCTTATCAAAATTTTCAGAATTTTTTTGGTAAGTTAGATCAAGCGATTGCAGGGCAACAAGAGGTTGTTGCGCTGGCGAATCAGCAGGTAAAGATTCAAAAGCAATTATGGCAAGAAAGTCAGCGTAAAAAACTTTCTTACGAAGTGCTATCAGATAGATCTGAAAAACGCGAGCTTAAAGTAGAACAGAAAAAAGACCAGAAGCTGATGGATGAGTTTGCGATGCGTATTACTAGAACTAAGCATACTTAAGTTAAGCATACTTTAAGTTAAGTGCACATAGCATCAATTGAAACATAAGTAATAACTTGAGCGAGTTTTAATCTTTGGGGTTGAACAACATGAAAAATTTATCATTACAAATGACAGAAACATCATTAAAAAAACCAACAGATGCTGTTAGTAAAAGCACTGTGGCATCTGATGGTGCAGCCCAAGCGGAAAATAATGCTTCATTTCAAATGATGCTGAACAAACAGGTGCAAGCTAAGCACGCTTCAGTTAGAGAAGTAGAGAATAGACAAAACCAAGCGAAGCAAACTCAAAAACCCACCGGAAACGATTCAAGCGCAACAACAAATCCTGAAAATGTTGATGCGACTACAACGCAAAAGAATGCGCAGAAAGCCAACCATTTACAACTGGCGATGATGGCGGCCAACCGTGCAAAAACTCAGAAAGATGCAGAAAAAATAGATCCCTTGCAGATTTCTTCTAAAGACGTGATGGCCGTTGATGCAAAGTCTACATTAGTTAAAGTGAGCGGCGAGATTAAAACTGATAGTGACGTTGCAGCTTTGACAGATGCAAGTTTGGCCGATAAAATCTCAATCACAGATATTGCTAGCGCGCAGATGCTTTCTTCCATGATGTCGGAAACTAAACAAGTGTCACTTGCTAAGGCTGCAGGAGCGGGTGAGGGGGCGGAAATCAGTGCCGAGAAGCAACTTACTTCGGGTGCTGAAAAAGGCGTTGTATTAAAAGAGACGATGTTCAGCAACGCTTTACCTCAAGGTGGAAATACTGCTAATGCGAAAGATGTCGTGGTTGATGATAAGCAGTCTCGTCATGATTGGCTAGACGCTATGTTGCCAAAGGCATCTAAACCAACAAATGGCGATGATGCCGCTAAATTGATGTTAAGGGCTGAAAAAGAATCTGCGATTATGCAAGTGGCGATGCCTGCTAACTACCAATCAACAAGTCAATCAATCACTCAAACTAGTATGGCTGAAACCATGCAACAGTTAGGCAGCAGTAATACTATTAATGCCTACCCGGGAAAAACGGGTTGGGATCAAGCTATTAGTCAAAAAGTGGTGTGGATGTTAGGTGCTCAAGAGCAATCTGCCACACTAACACTTAATCCGCCAGATATGGGCCCATTGCAAGTCGTGATTCATGTGCATAATAATCAGGCTGATACAACGTTTATTTCAGACAATGCTGAAGTAAGGCAGGCGCTGCAAGACGGCATGGATAATCTACGCAATAAAATGAATGAGTCTGGTATTCAATTAGGCCAAGCTAATGTGAGCTCTGGCGGGCAAATGCAACAGCAGTTTCAACAGGCTGCCCAACAATCAAGAGCTGATGCATCATTTACCAGAAATGATTCCGCATCTCCAATTGAGCATGCGAATGGCGCTAAAACTCTGGTGCGCAACGCCAATGGGTTGGTCGATACTTTTGCATAGGCGTTAGACTAGCTGTGATTTGATTGACGATTAATCTTGCATGAGCTTGTCAGTTGGTTTGACCCTATTTGTCGAAAGAAAATATTTTCAATCACAATCCTCAATTTAACGGCTTTTTCCCTCTCTTATCCAAGCATGTTATTCAGCCGTTTTTTTCCATAATGTAATCATCAATAACGCCAATGACTGCCATATAGGTAGTACAGGTTTAGTTCATTATGGAAAGGCAATAAAATGGCAGCAGATCCAAAGCCAGATGGCGCTGAAGTAGCACCAAAATCCAAGAAAAAACTGATTATTATGATTGCCGCAGTTGTGTTGTTGGCCGGTGGCGGTGGTGCAGGCTGGTTTCTAACGCATCAAAAGTCAGACCATAAAAAAGAAGAAGCTAAGCATGAAGAACCAGCGCATGCGCCAGTATTTGTGACGCTTGAGGCTTTTACGGTCAACCTTCAACCTGATCCTGATGAAAAATTCTTGCAGACAGAGATTTCGTTACAGGTGGCTAGTCCAGAGCAAGAAGAGCTGATGAAAGCACAAATGCCAGCAGTGCGCAGTCGTCTATTAATGCTGCTAACTAGCAAAACGGCCTCTGAGATTTCAACTTCTGAAGGTAAGCAAAAACTGAGCGATGAGATTGTCGCCGAGGTTAATAAGCC
>JANLZY010000220.1:0-1858 GCA_031359365.1 Methylotenera sp.
TTGAAGCTCGCTTCAGAAGCCGCTTACCTAATTTTCCATTAGTCAGTTTACACAGCAATCTTAGCGAGAGTGAACGCTTACATCATTGGCAATTAGCGCAGTCTGGCGCTGCAAAAATCATTATTGGTACGCGGCTTTCTATTTTTACACCTCTACCTCACTTAAAGCTCATTATTATCGATGAAGAGCATGATAGTTCGTACAAACAGCAAGATAGCATGCGCTACCACGCACGTGATGTTGCATTGGTAAGAGCCAAACGTTTGAATATTCCAGTAGTGTTAGGGTCTGCAACGCCAGCACTCGAGAGTTGGCATAATGCGCAAGTAAAATCAGACGTTGCAAAGTACAATTTACTTAGTTTAAATCAGCGTGCAGTTACGGCCGCGCAGCTACCGCATATTGAGTGCATAGATACCACCAAAGTAAATCTGCAGCACGGTTTAACGCCACAACTGATAGCCGCTTTAAAATTAAGGTTGGCACGTAAAGAGCAAAGTTTGCTCTTTATCAATCGCCGTGGTTATTCACCCGTATTGCTGTGTTCAGCTTGTCATTGGATTGCGCCATGCACGCGTTGTAGCAGCCGATTAGTGGTGCATTTAGGGCAAAGAAAGTTACGTTGTCATCATTGCGGGCATGAGCAAAAGATCCCAAGCCAATGCCCAAGCTGCGGAGATGCAGATTTACACCCAACTGGGCACGGTACGCAAAGATTAGAGCAAACGCTAGCAACATTGTTACCAACTGCGCGCATCGCAAGGGTAGACCGCGATAGCACTAGCCGCAAAAATGCCTTGGTTGAAATTTTAGATAAAGTGCACAACCAGGAAATTGATATTCTAGTTGGCACGCAAATGTTGGCCAAAGGCCATGATTTTCCAAATTTAACATTAGTCGGCGTAATTGATACTGACAGCGCTTTACATAGTCCGGATTTCCGCGCTAGTGAGCGTTTATTCGCGCAGTTGATGCAAGTTGCGGGTCGCGCGGGTCGCGCAGATAAAGCAGGCCAGGTGATTATCCAAACGCAGTTTCCTGATCATGTTTTATTTAATGCGCTTCGCAGCCAAGATTATGTGCGTTATGCCGATGCCATGCTGCAAGAGCGCGAGCAAGTGCAGTTTCCACCGTATGTGTTTACTGCCTTAATGCGTGCAGAGGCAAATGATTATGCACTGGTACAAGCTTTTTTGAATCAGGTGTTTAAACTAGCGCGAGAGTTAAATCACGACGTGATGGTGTACGACCCTATTCGCCCCCAAATGGAGCGTTTAAAAGGCATGGAGCGGGGGTATATTCTGATGCAGGCGAATCAACGCAATGCTCTGCAACCTTTACTTAAAAATTTAGTCAGGAAATTGAGAGGTCAGTCGATTTCTGCAAAAGTGCGATGGGCAATAGATGTAGATCCGCTAGAATTTTAGGCATTAATTAAGCGTTAAGTATATAAATTTAAACATATTTGATTAAAATTTCTGACACCCATTGCAAGGTTAAATTGATATACAATATTTATTGAGAACTGTTGTAGAAGAATAAAAATAACTTAAGGCTAAATTAAGATGAAATCAATCAGCTCGTTATTCCAATTTAAAACCTTAAACACAAAAATCACCATTATATTTTTGATGTTGATTTTAGTTATTCAAGCAACAGGCTACTTCACCACTCGATACAACGTAGAAAAAAATGCGCGCCTCGCTGCGACAGAGCAGCTTTCAGTCGGTGAGCATATTCTTAATAATTTACTTGCACAAAATAGCAGTAATTTAACCCAAGCCGCCAAAATTTTGGCTACCGATTATGGTTTTCGTGAAGCTATTTCAAGCAGCGATACAGAAACGATTGTTTCTGC
>JANLZY010000234.1:0-2708 GCA_031359365.1 Methylotenera sp.
CTGAAGCTAATGTTTCTTTAATAAGGGGGTCTAAACTGCCTTCAATAGGAGTTTCATCATTAATTTGTACTAAAACATTACCATTGACATCCAGTACGATGATTTCATCGTAGACAGTATATTTTTTTCTGTAAGCACGTAAGCGTGCGCGAATAAGCTCATCATTGCCTGATATACCTGCAACAAACTCACATAACTCGTTATCCGTAGCTAGAAATCCTACATCGGCAGTACGCTCATAAAGATTTCGTACCAAAATATCAATGACATATTGCGCTTTGGTACCTATTTCACTCAACACAGTAGCAACTTTTTCTTGCACTAGGCTTAAGACAAGTTCTTTTTCTAACCGATTAAAGCCAGCCCGAGTTGCTGCCATCGTAGGTAAAATACTTTTAGCTTCAGTTGGACAGTTCATTTTTGCCGAAGACTCAATCATCCGCCACATTAGATTTAACTCATGTAATGATTGCTCACAACGGATGACATCTCTCATATAAGGAAGGAAATTATCAAGCTGCATCGTAGTAATTTGGCTCATGTGTATACCCGTAGGATTATTGTAGTGGTGGATACAAATAAGCAAAATGCACGCCAGTACAAAAAATGCGGTGTTGTTGTAGATTGTCTGTAGGTTTAGCGATGAGCAGATATTGTTAAACGATTTAAACAGCTTAACTTTGGTGCATATTCTGAAATAGACGCACCTATAAAGTGAACTTAATTGCCAAGTGTTCACCTATTAACTAGTTCTGGTGTTCTACTGTAGGCGCCATGGCTGGCAATTGAAGTACGGGAATGGTGTATAGCCTACGCCAATTCAGACATGGCATAAATTCTGCTTTAGTAAGTAAAACTCTTATGGATATTGTTATATTGCTAAGCTAAAAAAATGAAATTGCCATCACCAACAACTAAATCTCTTATCTCTATTGATGCCTTTGTGCACGATCGTCAGCGCATGCTCGATACGCTTATGGATAACCTGGAAGGTTTAGTTTATTGCAACCTTTATGATCAGCACTGGACCATGATTTACGTAAGTGATGGATGCAAAGATTTAACAGGTTACTTTCCTGATGACTTGATGTTCAACAACGTAGTTTCTTATGAAGAAATTATCTTTAAAGATGACCGAGAGTTGGTTCGATGCGTCATCGACGAAGCCGTTAAACAAGGTAAACGCTTTGAGGTTGAATATCGTATACGTCATGCAAACACTGACATTATTTGGGTATGTGAACGAGGCAACCCGATTCATAATGCAAAAGGACAAGTTCATGCGATAGAAGGGTTTATCCAGAATATTACCCAACGTAAAGCTGCTGAACAGTCATTGCATGACGCAGAGTTCCGCTATCGCTCTATTTTTGAGAATGCGATTGAAGGAATCTTTCAGACATCGCCAAATGGACACTATCTGATTGTTAATCCTGCATTAGCCAAGATATACGGCTACAGTTCGCCCGAAGAACTGATTAGTGTTCTTAACAATATTCAGCAACAGCTTTATGTTACACCTGGTCGTCGTGAAGAGTTTGTGCAAGCGATGTTAGCCAATCAAAGCGTGCATAACTTCGAATCGTTAGTGTATAAAAAAGATAATAGTACGATCTGGATTTCAGAAAATGCGCGCATGGTGCATGACAAAGCTGGCAATTTACTCTACTACGAAGGTACGGTTGAGGATATTACCGCGCGTAAAAACTACGATCACAAAATTGAGCACCAAGCCAAGCATGATAGCCTGACGGGCTTACCTAATCGCTATATGCTAAATGACAGGCTTCAACAGTCGATCAACTTTGCAGATCGCTACAAAAATAAAATGGCTGTGGCCTTTGTTGATCTTGATCAGTTCAAGCTCATCAACGATAGTATGGGGCATGAGGTAGGCGATCAGTTGCTATTGATTATGTCTAAACGACTCTCTAGCTGTATTCGTGAAATAGATACCGTGGTGAGATTAGGTGGCGATGAATTTGTCATACTGCTGACAAATATCGAGAGTGTGAATGACGTCTTAATCAGTATGCAGCGCGTACTGACGGCGATTGCTGCGCCTTGCGTGATTAATGAGCTGGATTACGTTGTTACCTCTAGTATAGGCATCAGTATTTATCCAGATGATGGCATCGAACCGAACACGCTGCTTAAAAATGCTGATTCTGCCATGTATAAAGCCAAGAAGGCTGGTCGTAATAATTATCAGATTTATACGCAAGAGTTGAATGAGGCGTTAACTGAGCGCGTGACGATGGAGTATCGCTTACGGCTTGCAATTGAAAACGGTGAACTCTTACTGCATTATCAACCTAAGGTAGATTTTGCAACCGGTCTTATTAGTGGTGCCGAGGCTTTAATCCGCTGGCAAACTCCTGAAGGTGAACTGATTCCGCCTGTTAAATTCATTCATATTGCGGAAGAGGTTGGGCTGATTGAGAGTATTGGTGAGTGGGTGCTGATTGAAGCCTGTAAAAAAGCCAAAGAGTTAAAAGAAAAAATGGGGAGAGCTATTCCCATTGCGGTAAACGTTTCACCACGGCAATTTAAACAGCCAAATCTTGCACAGACTATCAAAAATACTTTAGAGCTTACCAACCTGGATCCAGATTGTCTTGAACTGGAAATTACTGAAAGCACATTGATTGATGATGCTGCAAAATTTATACAAACACTTCAAGCCCTAAAAACAATAGGTGTTAAGC
>JANLZY010000237.1:0-7759 GCA_031359365.1 Methylotenera sp.
CACTGTCAACATTTCTTGTAGTGTGTAGGAAGCGCCATAAGCCTCTAGTGCCCAAACCTCCATCTCACCAAAACGCTGACCACCAAACTGTGCTTTACCGCCCAATGGTTGTTGCGTTACCAATGAATATGGGCCAGTTGAACGTGCATGCATTTTGTCATCAACTAAGTGATGTAATTTCAATACGTGCATATAGCCAACAGTGACAGGGCGCTCAAAAGCATCTCCAGTACGACCATCAAACAATTTCACCTGTGTTTTACCAGCAGAGAATTGCAATTGTTTAGTACGTGGATCATTATCTGGGAACGCTAAATCTAGCATCGCTTTAATATCAGACTCTGCTGCACCATCAAATACTGGTGTCGCGAAAGGCACGCCATCTTGCAAGTTTTTAGCTAACTCAAGCACTTCAGTATCAGAAAACGATTTAATGTCCTCTTTTTTACCTGTACTGTCGTTGTAAATCTGATCTAAGAACTTACGGATTTCAGCAACTTTAGTTTCAGCTTTTAACATTTCACCAATACGATGACCAAGACCTTTAGCTGCCCAACCTAAATGCGTTTCTAAAATTTGACCGATGTTCATACGTGAAGGAACGCCTAGCGGGTTCAACACGATGTCCATAGGTGTACCATCAGCCATGTGTGGCATATCTTCAATAGGACAGATTTTTGAGATCACACCTTTGTTACCGTGACGACCCGCCATTTTGTCACCAGGTTGAATGCGACGTTTCACAGCCAAATACACTTTGACCATTTTTTGTACGCCAGCTGGCAACTCATCGCCTTGCGTCAATTTACGTTTTTTCTCTTCAAAACGGCTATCGAACTCAACACGCGCTTGCGCTAAACTGTCTTTCAACTGCTCTAATTGACGCGCTGCTTCTTCATCACTTAGGCGAATATCAAACCAGTCATAACGACCTACTGATGCCAAATACTCAGCAGTCAATGTGTCGCCTTTTTTCAGTTTGTTAGGTCCGCCAGTCGCAGCTTTACCTTCAATTAGACGGCGAATACGACCAAAAGCATCATCTTCCACAATACGCATCTGATCAGCTAGATCTTGCTTGTAATGCGCTAATTGGTCATCAATAATTTGCTGTGCACGAGCATCGCGATCAATACCTTCGCGAGTAAACACTTGTACGTCAATCACTGTACCGCTCATGCCTGAAGGCACGCGCAATGAAGTATCTTTAACGTCAGAAGCTTTTTCACCGAAAATTGCACGTAACAATTTTTCTTCTGGTGTCAGCTGCGTTTCACCTTTTGGCGTCACTTTACCAACAAGAACGTCACCCGCTTCAACATCAGCACCTATGTAAATAATACCTACTTCATCTAAACGACCTAACATACGCTCGCTTAGGTTTGAAATATCTTGCGTAATTTCTTCAGCACCAAGTTTAGTATCGCGTGCAACAACAGTTAGCTCTTCAATGTGAATTGAAGTGTAACGATCATCAGATACTACGCGCTCAGAGATAAGAATTGAATCCTCGTAGTTATAACCATTCCAAGGCATAAAGCCTACTAACATGTTTTGACCTAAAGCCAATTCACCCATATCAGTTGAAGCACCATCGGCAATCACGTCACCGCGTGCCAATTTATCGCCTACGCGAACCAATGGACGTTGGTTAATGTTTGTGTTCTGATTTGACCGTGTATATTTAGTTAAGTTATAAATATCTACACCAACTTCACCATCTTTTGCTTCGTCATCGTTTACACGAACCACGATACGACCAGAGTCAACGTAATCCACTAAACCACCACGACGCGCTTGCACTGTCGTACCGGAGTCGACCGCTACTGTACGCTCAATACCTGTACCAACAACGGCTTTTTCAGCACGTAGACATGGCACCGCTTGACGTTGCATGTTGGCACCCATCAATGCGCGGTTCGCATCATCGTGCTCCAAGAATGGAATCAATGAAGCCGCAACGGATACAATTTGACCGGGCGCAACGTCCATATATTGAACGCGATCTGGCTGCGTCATAGTAAACTCGTTGTGATGACGTGATGAAACCAAGTCTTCAACAAACATGTTCTTAGCATCTAAGTCTGTGTTCGCTTGCGCGATCATGTACTGACTTTCTTCAATCGCTGAAAGATAGTCAATAGTGTCAGATACTTTATTGCCTTCAACACGGCGATACGGTGTTTCTAAGAAACCGTATTCATTAGTACGTGCATATAAAGCCAATGAGTTGATCAAACCAATGTTTGGACCCTCTGGCGTTTCAATCGGACACATACGACCATAATGGGTTGAGTGAACGTCACGCACTTCAAAACCAGCGCGTTCACGTGTCAAACCACCAGGGCCAAGTGCTGAAATACGGCGTTTATGCGTAATTTCAGACAATGGATTGGTTTGATCCATAAATTGTGACAATTGGCTTGAACCAAAGAATTCACGAATTGCGCTAGATACTGGTTTAGCGTTAATCAAGTCATGCGGCATTAAGTTATCTGATTCAGCTTGTGACAGACGCTCTTTAACAGCGCGCTCTACGCGCACTAAACCTGTACGGAATTGATTTTCTGCCAATTCGCCTACTGAACGAATACGACGATTACCTAAATGGTCAATATCATCGATCTCGCCACGGCCATTGCGTAACTCTAGCAATACGCCGATAACA
The DNA here is from genome assembly GCA_031359365.1 of Methylotenera sp. GTDB lineage: Bacteria > Pseudomonadota > Gammaproteobacteria > Burkholderiales > Methylophilaceae > Methylotenera. Next base: position 2,669 of record JANLZY010000237.1, read on the forward strand.
GCAAGGATATCGTCATTTGAAAGAATGTATGCACCTTCAGCACCACGTGGACCTACTGTTTCGTAGAACTTACGCATCCAGTTTGATTGGCGGTCTTCCGCTTTTTCTGGGAATGCGCGACGGTTAAACTTCATACGACCTACGCGTGACAAATCATAACGATCTTCATTGAAGAATAAACCGTTAAATAGCGCTTCAACTGAATCTTCAGTTGGCGGCTCGCCCGGGCGCATCATGCGATAAATCGCAACACGTGCACTGTACTGGTCAGGAATTTCATCAATACGTAATGTTTGAGAGATATAGTCGCCGTGATCTAAGTCATTAGAATAGAGAGTATTAATTTCGCCCACTTTTGCGTCGATTAATTTTTCTAGCAATGATTCTGTAATTTCATCATTGGCATTCGCAACGATCTCGCCAGTTTCTTTATCGACAATATTTTTACCAATCGCGCGACCTAGAATAAAGTCTTGTGGCACAGCAATTTTGCTCACGCCAGCTTTTTCCATATCACGGATATGTTTTACGGTAATGCGTTTGTCTTTAGCAACCAATACTTCGCCATCTTTAGCAACGATGTCAAATTTAGCAACTTCGCCACGTAGACGATCTGGCACTAATGTGAACTCAACACCTTTAGCACTTACATGGAATGTATCGAAGTCAAAGAATGTAGCGATGATTTGCTCTGGCGTATAACCAAGTGCTTTAAGCAAAATGGTCACAGGCATTTTACGGCGACGATCGATACGGAAATACAAGTAATCTTTAGGATCAAACTCGAAATCCAACCATGAACCACGGTAAGGAATGATACGTGCTGAGAATAGCAATTTTCCTGAGCTATGTGTTTTACCACGATCATGCTCAAAGAACACGCCTGGGCTACGGTGTAATTGAGAAACAATCACACGCTCAGTACCGTTAATCACAAATGAGCCATTTTCTGTCATCAAAGGCAATTCGCCCATGTAAACTTCTTGCTCTTTTACTTCTTTAACGGTTGGTTTAGAGGCTTCTTTGTCCATAATGGTCAAACGAACTCTTACGCGTAAAGGTGCAGCGTAAGTTAAACCACGCTGTTGACACTCTTTCACATCAAACGGCTCAGCGCCTAATTGATAGCTGACGTAATCTAAACGTGCATTACCTGAATGGCTGATAATAGGAAAAACTGAGGCGAAAGTTGACTGTAAACCATCTTCTGTACGCTTGTCTGCTGGGATTTCTGCTTGTAAGAATGCTTTGTATGACTCTAACTGCATTGCAAGCAAGTATGGAATTTCTTGAACACTTTCGCGCTTGGCGAAACTTTTACGAAGGCGCTTCTTTTCGGTGAAGGAATAGCTCATTGCATCTCCTAATGTTTGAGGGCAGAAATTAAAATACTTGTTATAGAGTTGAATCTAAAACGCTGAAAGTATTTTTATTTCTAACTTCATGTTAAGTACGAAATTTAATTACATTTTGTTACATTTTTTACGCCGCTATAAACGGAGAAGGCTGACGGTTTCCCGTCAGCCTAAATTACACTAAAACAAAGTGATTACTTGATTTCGCCAGTTGCGCCAGCTTCAATCAACTTTTTCAACGCTGCATCAGCGTCAGCTTTGCTTACGCCTTCTTTAACAGCTTTTGGTGCGCCATCAACTAAGTCTTTAGCTTCTTTCAAGCCTAAACCAGTTAATTCACGAACAGCTTTAATTGCACTAACTTTTTGTTCGCCAGGTGTTAAGATAAACACTGTGAACTCAGTTTGCTCAGCCGCCGCTGCTGCTGGAGCACCTGCAGCGCCACCAGCTGCTACAGCTACTGCTGCAGCTGATACGCCAAATTTTTCTTCGATTTCTTTAATGAATGCTGTCAAATCTAAAACTGACATACTGCCTACTGCATCTAAAATTTCTGCATTTGTAATAGCCATTTTGAATATTTCCTATAATTTAATAATGTAACTTAAGTAAGTTGTTTTGGTGAATTAAGCTGCTTCTTTAGCATCACGAATTGCCGCCATCGCGCGAGCGAATTTGGTTGGCACTTCGTTGAGCGTACGAGCAAACTTAGCAAGCAACTCTTCGCGACTTAGTGTAGACGCTAAGGCTTGAACGCCAGCAACATCCATCAACTGATTCGGAATAGCACCCGCTTTAATCACGAACTTGTCGTTAGTTTTTGCAAAATTGTTCAACACTTTAGCCGCAGAAACTGGGTCTGATGAAATACCAAACACCAACGGGCCAATCATGCTGTCTGCTAATGCTGAAAATGCTGTACCTTCAACTGCACGGCGCACTAATGAGTTTTTCAACACACGTAGATACACGCCTGATTTTCTAGCATCTGCACGCAATACAGTCATGTCAGCCACGCCCATACCACGATATTCAGCAATAACAATCGCTTGAGCTTCCGCAACTTGCGCGCTTACTTCAGCAACTACTGCTTTTTTCTCTGTAAGATTTAGACTCAAAGTCTTCTCCTTCCGTTAAAATCTCTGTTTTAACAATAAAGTTATTATTAAATCAGAATCTGCTCTTAGTATTAAAAAATACTAAAAACCATTTTACGGCGACCATTCACTGGGAGATATTTTTCCTGTTTAGGGATACGCCATCTGCGTAGGGTTTAGCGAATTGAAAGCAGAGGTTAAAGCAAACTTCACTTTTTCACCCACCTAGAATCTGCTGACATTAAGTCCTTTCGGACACCTACGGTCTTTGATAACCTTATTGATTAATCAAGTTATTGACTCTTCAATAAGCCCAAAGCCCTTTGCGATTGGACTTGGCTTAGCAAGTCCAATCATCATTCTTTATTACGCCACTAAACTTGCTTGATCTACACGTACACCAGCACCCATGGTGCTAGAGATAGATAACTTCTTAAGGTAAACACCTTTTGTTGTAGCTGGCTTTGCCTTATTTAAAGCATCAACCAAAGCTAACAAGTTACCTTGTAATTGCTCAACAGTGAAAGAAGCGCGACCGATTGTGCAATGGATGATGCCGCCTTTATCTGTACGGTATTGCACTTGACCAGCTTTTGCATTTTTAACAGCAGTAGCAGCATCAGGAGTTACAGTACCTACTTTTGGATTTGGCATTAAACCACGTGGGCCTAAGATTTGACCTAAAGCACCCACAATACGCATAGCGTCTGGTGTTGCGATAACAATATCAAAATCCATTACACCAGCTTTAACTTGTTCAGCCAAGTCTTCAAAACCAACAATGTCAGCACCAGCAGCTTTAGCCGCTTCAGCTTGCGCACCTTGTGCAAACACAGCAACGCGTGTTGTTTTACCTGTTCCGTTAGGCAATACCAAAGCACCACGAACCAATTGGTCAGATTTACGTGCATCAATACCTAGATTCACAACAGCATCAATTGATTCATTGAATTTTGCAGTTGCGTTCTCTTTAACGATAGTCAGGCCATCAGTTACTGGGTAAAGTTTGTTACGGTCTACTTTTGCACGTAGTGCATCAATTCTTTTAGCCATGTTATACACCCTCCACTTCAATACCCATGCTACGTGCGCTACCAGCAATAGTACGTACTGCAGCATCCATATCAGCTGCAGATAAATCTGCGCGCTTAGTATTAACGATATCTTCCGCTTGTTGGCGAGTGATTTTACCTACTTTATCAACATGAGGACGTGGCGAACCTTTTGTCACGCCAGCTGCTTTTTTGATTAAAATAGTTGCTGGTGGAGATTTCATCACAAATGTGAAGCTCTTATCAGCAAATGCTGTAATCACTACCGGAATAGGCAAGCCTGGCTCTACGCCTTGCGTTGCAGCATTAAATGCCTTACAGAATTCCATAATATTCAAACCGCGTTGACCCAATGCTGGACCGACTGGTGGACTTGGGTTGGCTTTACCTGCAGGAATCTGCAGTTTGATGTAGCCAATGACTTTCTTTGCCATGGTGTAACTCCTAAAATGGGTAATATCGCTAAATTACTTTAGCTCCCCGTTAAACATAACTACTTAAATACAAAGACTTGCTAAACTTCTTTTTCGATTTGACTGAATTCAAGCTCAACAGGCGTTGAGCGTCCAAAGATTACAACAGATACATGTAACTTACTTTTTTCGTAGTTAACATCTTCAACGTTGCCAGAAAAGTCTTTAAATGGACCATCAACAATGCGCACTGACTCGCCTTTTTCAAAGGTAAGTTTTTGTGTAGGATTACTTTTGCTATCATCAATGCGCTGCAAAATGATATCAACTTCTTTATCTTTAATTGGAGTAGGCTTTTGCGCGCTACCACCAATAAATGCGGTTACACGTGGCGTACTTTTAACCAGATGCCAACTCTCGTCAGTCATGGCCATTTGCACCAAAACATATCCGGGGTAAAGCTTACGTTCAGAAATGGTTTTTTGGCCAGCTTTCATCTCAATCACTTCTTCGATTGGAACTAGAATCTGACCAAATTGTTCTTGCAGACCTGTGCGAACAATGCGTTCTTCAAGTCCTTTTTGCACTGATTTCTCAAAACCAGAGAAAGCTTGTACCGCGTACCATTTCATACTCATTACGCGCCCCGTCCCATTAACCACTGCACCATAAATGCAAATCCAATATCAACCACCGCTAAGAATGCAGCCATAATCACTACTAACACAAACACCACCATAGTGGTTTGCGTTGTTTCTTTACGTGTTGGCCACACGACTTTGCGCGCCTCAGCCACAGCCTCACCGATAAATACGAGAGACTGCTGACCAATAGGCGTTGTCCATAGCACTGCAATAGATGCACCTAAGCCAGCCAGCACTGCGAGTATGCGCAACACGGTAGCTTTATCTGCCAGCAGGTAAAATCCTGCAATGCCTGCAGCGAGTAGCAAAAATGCCACCAACAACTTAATTTTGTTGATCATAATTTACTTAATTAGCGTTACTTAAATAATGTCTAAAACATCACTTCAAATTTGGCAGGCCAAGAGGGTGTCGAACCCCCAACCCTCGGTTTTGGAGACCGATACTCTACCAATTGAGCTATTGGCCTGTAGTTGACGGCTTGAACCGTATTAAAACCACAAAAACCGCGCAGGGTTGTTTGCGCGGCA
>JANLZY010000315.1:0-3865 GCA_031359365.1 Methylotenera sp.
GAAGATGATACTAAATTTGTATTGGTAGACTCTCGCACTGCTAAAGTGCTGGATGAGCCTAAGTTTGATGAAGGCTTTATGCACATTATGTTTAAGCTGCATGTGGATTTATTTGCAGGTTTTCCTGGCATGTTGTTTTTGGGCTTTATGGGATTATTGCTAGTAGTTGCACTTATTTCTGGCGTGGTGCTATACGCGCCATTTATGCGACGACTAGAGTTTGGCGAGATTCGTAAAGATCGCGCACCTAAATTAAAACGTTTAGATACGCATAATTTTTTAGGCGTGGTTACTTTAGTGTGGGCGCTAGTGGTTGGGTTAACTGGCGTGATAAATGCATGGTCAGACTTGGTCATTAAATACTGGCAATTTGACCAAATGTCAGCCATGACTGCGCCGTATAAAGGGTTGCCGTCGCCCACTCATTACGCGTCATTGCAAACATCTATTGATACGGCTCAAGCGCGTGAGCCAAACATGCGCTTAGGTTTTATTGCGTTTCCTGGCACTAGTTTCTCTAGTCCACATCATTACGGCATGTTTATGCGTGGAGATACCTCACTCACCGCACGCTTATTTAAACCTGTGTTGATTGATGCACAAACAGCCAAGCTGACTGACAGCAGAGACGTACCTTGGTATTTAGCCACTTTGCTAATTTCGCAACCTTTACACTTTGGTGATTATGGCGGCATGCCGCTGAAGATTATCTGGCTGATTTTAGATGTGATTACGATTGTGGTGCTATGGACTGGTTTAATGTTGTGGTGGAAAAAGCGTAAACAATCGCCAGAAGAAGTACATCAAGCCGTGTCGTCAACAGATAAAACTATTTATACATTAGCACAAAAATGTGCAAGGGGCTAAGTAAAATGGCTGCAAAAACACTAAAAGAAATGTTTTTCTGGCCGACTATTATTGGATTTTTTACGCTGACTGGTTTAGTCGTGGCGTTAGTGAAAGATGGTTTACTAGAAGACATTTCACTTGCAGCGCTGACTTTTCCAATTGCAGTGATTGTTTACATTTATTTTTATCGGCATTAAATTTTAATCATTAGTTTTCAATAAAATAGCCAGCCAAAGCGGTATCGCCTGTAGCCAGCCAAAATCAATTTTGAGCTAGCTTTAACTAAAGGGATACCCATGCAATATTTATTGTGCGATAAGGTCGCGCGTCAAAAAATTCTGATCGCAGCGGTGATGGCTGCTTTACCGCAAATCGCTTTCGCAGAAGATACATTGTCCGAAGTGAAAGTTAACGCTAATAACATTCAGGCCGATCAGTCGTCAGAAAAAACAAAGTCATATACCGTTAAATCTACAGCATCTGCAACGCGCCTAGACACCTCAATACGTGAGACGCCGCAGTCTGTCTCTGTTATCACACGTGAGCAATTAGATGACTTTCGCTTAACAAGTGTCAACGATGCGCTTTCTTATGCAACAGGTATTATTGTTGATAACTATGAAACAGACCGTAATGAGTATAGTGCGCGTGGCTTTGGTATCACCAATTTCCAAGTAGATGGCATTGGCGCACCGTTGACTTATGGTAGCGTCTATGGCGACTTAGACTTGTCGATCTATGACAGGCTAGAAGTGCTACGTGGCGCCAATGGTTTATTAACAGCAACAGGCAATCCATCTGCCGCCATTAATTTTGTTCGCAAACGACCTACCAAAGACTTTCAAGCGAGAGTCGATGTTTCTGCAGGCTCTTGGGATGATCGACGCATAGAAGGAGATGTTTCTGGGTCTATCAATGCGGATGGTAGTGTGCGTGGACGTTTGGTTTTAGTGAATCAAAATAAAGATTCTTATCTTGACCGTTACAGTACAGAAAAAAATGTTGCCTATGGTGTGATTGAAGCTGATATTACGGACAACACTACTTTAGCACTAGGGCACACTTACCATCAAAATGATGCGAGTGGCAATGTATGGGGTTCCTTACCGTTGCTGTATGCAGATGGTAGCAAGCGAGATTACAAGGTCTCTGATTCAACTGCGCCGGAATGGAGCTATTGGAAGAATACTAACAACATTACCTTTGGTGAGTTGACCCATTATTTTAATAATGAATGGAAGATTAAAGGGCAGTTGACCCGAAAGAAAATGGATTCTGATGCACGGCTACTCTATATTTTAGGTAACGAAGATCGCTCTACTGGACTAGGTCTATCTAGCTATCCTGGCATGTATAAAACATCTGCTATAGACCATGTTGTAGACATTTACGCATCAGGCCCATTTGAATTTGCAGGACGTAAGCATGAGTTAGTATTTGGTGCTACTTGGAGTAAGTCTAGTGTAGTTGAAACAGAACGCGGAGCAGCAATTGGCGTGCCATTCAGTAGCTTTGATAGCATCGGTAGTTTCCCATTGCCGACTTTTTCCCCCGCTAACAAAGCGTCTGACTTTACGACTAAAACCGCCAATATTTATGCGGCTAGTAAGTTTAATGTAACAGACGCTTTAAAGTTAACCACTGGCGGCAGTGTATTGAGCTATAAATTAGATGGGACCGCTTATGGAGTTGACCAAAAAGCGGATGCAGATAATAAATTCACGCCTTATCTAGGTGCCGTATATAACCTCAATGATGCGCACACACTCTATGCAAGCTATGCAGGTATTTATAAACCACAAGTTGAAGTAGATGCAAGCCAAAAAACCATAGCACCACTAGAAGGCAAGAATTATGAAGTGGGCTTTAAAAGTGAGTGGCTCAATAAAAAACTAAACAGCACTTTTGCCTTATTTAAAACAGAGCAAGAGCACATAGCGCAACCCACAGGTGCCGTTGTGAATGGTAAATCAATCTACGAGGGTATTAATGCAGTTAGCAAAGGCTATGAGTTTGATGTGTCAGGCGAAGTAAGCGATAGATTTAGTATGAGTGCAGGTTATACGCGCTTAATGAGTATAAAAGGTGATCACAACCAAAATTTGAACCCATATATCCCTAGGCATTTAGCGCATTTAAGTACCGTTTATAAAGTGCCGTTTATTGAAAACCTTAAAGTTGGCGCAAGCTTAAATTGGCAGAGTGACACTTATGTCAACATAGGCGCAGTGCGCTATGAGCAAGACAGCTATGCTACTTTAAACCTAATGGCAAGTTATAAAATTGACAACCACTGGAGTACGGCGGTTAATTTATATAACGTGACCGATGAAAAGTATCTCACCACCTTAAAATATGCTAACTCTGGCCAAGCCTATTATGCCGCGCCAATCAATGGGCTTGCCACGCTTACTTGGCAGTATTAATTTTTTCTGGGCATGTTAGTTAGCATGTCCAGTTTAACCTAGCCAGCCAACGCAGCCATTGTGTATAGCCAGCCAATTCTCATTTAAAGGAAATCATCATGACTACACAAAGATTATTCATCGCTTCAGTTATTTTATTTTTTATTGCTGTCTTTATTTTATCTACCACGCCCGCAGCACAGGCTGCCACTACTAGTTGTGAAATCACGGTAGAGGCTAATGATGCCATGGCATTTAATACTAAAAGCATAGAAGTTTCGAAAAGCTGTAAAGAGTTTACCGTTAACCTCAAGCACGTAGGAAAGATTGCTAAGAATGTGATGGGGCATAATTTAGTGATTGCTAAAGTGAGTGATCAGCAAACCGTGCTAGATGATGGCATTCAGGCAGGAGCGGCAGGCGACTACGTAAAAGCTAAAGACGCCCGCGTGATTATGGCAACTAAAGTCATCGGTGGTGGTGAGTCATCAACAGCAAAATTTAACGTAAGTAAGCTAAATTCAACTGACAGTTATACATTTTTCTGCTCATTTCCTGGTCATGCTTTTATGATGAAAGGTGCTGTTAAGTTAGTTTAGAAATGTCACTGT
>JANLZY010000327.1:0-6168 GCA_031359365.1 Methylotenera sp.
GCAACACAAATGATTAAATGGCGTTTTTACAATTACCAAAGCGCCCCAGCGAATGTCTGGCTGCAATTATCTAAGCTTTATTTAGTCGCTGAGAAACAAGCCATACTTGATAGTTACGTAAGAGCTTATCCAGAGAAGGAAATTACCACACTATCTTCGGCCTATATTCAGGCTTGCATGCTGGGTAGCTTAGAAAGCTTAAGCTTTCAGCGCAAACAAATTGAGTTGGTGAGCAAAATGCTTGCCTATTGGACGCCAAAGATTCTTATTCAAAGCACATATGATGAGGGTAAACATCTGTTTTATGTAGATACCGCGAGTGATGCAGCTGCAAAGCGTATTAGAAATTTCAAACCTTTGCCGAGTTATCGCTATTGGTGTTTTGATAGTGTGAATCTAAAAATTGAATTATGTCTTTCACTGATTGAATACAACATCTTGCCAAAGCAACAAGAGATGAAAGATTTTATTAGCAATCAATATGCTGTACCTACTTTGGAAATTTTAAAAACAGAATGGTCGCGTGCTGAATATAAACGTCAACGCAGATCAACTGAACGTGCAAAAACATCCAAATACGCAAGTACTACTTATGGCTTTGAATACACTTGCTATCACATCAAACAGCATGAAAATATGCGCATTCAACGCGCAGGAAAGTCTTATCAAGGCAACAAATCGTTTGATGAGCGATTAGCTTCACACTCTTTGAGTAAAGATCAGAATGGTCCAAATGTCATTTATTTAGACTTGGGTGCCGCTCAATCTAAAATTATTGATGAGTGCCCTAAAGGCATCGGCATGTATACTAATAAGCCTGCAAGTGAAGTGAGCTTGGGCATGCTAATGGGCGTGACAATCAGTGACAAAAAAGACGCCACTAAAATTGGTGTGATTCGCAGCATAAAACCTGTCATTGGCAATGAACTGCATATTGGCATCGAGCTACTAAGCACAACTGCCTTTTGTGTAGAAGCGTTGAATATTAACACTGCTGCTAAAGCTAAAAACGCTAGTGAAAATAGTTCAGTAAAGAATTCGCCTATTATCACTAGAAAGGAATTCAACGAAACTGTGGGGTTTAATGGCAATGCAATCGAGACTAGCTTTACCTGCTTATACCTACCAAGAGAGTTTACGACCCCACAACATGAGTCATTGCAACTTGAGTCGTTAATCGTACCCAAACTGCATTACAACAAAAATGATACCTACAGAGTCAATATTTCTGGCGCTGATATGTTAGTTAAGTTTACTGAAACTTTAGAACATCATGAAAATTGGTTACGCGTTATTTACACGCAAGTACTTGAAAGAAAAGCGGCAACTGCCCCCTCCTTAAATTAAGAGGGTTAAGTTGCCGTCCATATCGAGGAACCAATGTTGCCTAGTTGATATTACTTAGATTGACTCTGCGCTTCAGCTTGCCAACCACCACCTAGTGCTTTAAATAAACTTACCGTAGCTGCTAATCTAGCTTGACGACTTTGCACGTAAGATAAAGCTGAGTCGTTATAAACACGCTGTGCATCCAACACATCTAAATAAGCTGAATAGCCTGATTTATAGCGATTCTCAGATACATCTAACGCTTTTTTAGCTGCAATTCGGCTTTTATTAAGCGCATCTTCACGTTCAGTATTTTGACGTAAATCTACTAAGGCATCGTTCACTTCTCTAAAGGCCGTTTGTATTGCGCCTTCATAGCTCGCTAATGCTTGCTTTTGTTTTGCACTTGCCTGATCAACCTTAGAGTTAAGCTTACCTGAATCAAATATTGGCAGATACAAACTCACGCCACCTGTCCAGATACGTGCGGCTGACTTCAATATATCGCCTAGCTCCAAAGACTCGCCACCTAAACCAGCGGTGAGTGAGATGGTTGGGTATAAAGCGGCTTTCGCCACACCGATATTAGCATTGGCAGCAATCATTTGCTGCTCCGCCTGAGCTACATCTGGTCGTGCTTCTAACAAGCTAGAAGGCAAGCCTGCTGGCGGCGTTGGTGGAACTGGTAACGCTTGTATGTCCGCACTGGCGATATTAAGACTCAAATCACCAGTCAATACGGCCAACTGATGCAAGCTCAATGCCCTTTGTCGGGTAAGTTCAGCCAATTGAGCACTTAGGTTTGCACTTGCCACTTCGGCCTGATAGACATCTAAAGCTGAGGCCACGCCACCTTCTAAACGGCGTTTAGTCAAACCTAGACTAGCTTCACGGCTTTTCATGCTCTCTTGCGTGAGCGTGATTTGCGAATCTAAACTACGCAATGTTAAATAATTAGTAGCGACCAAACCTGATAATGAAAGCGCGACCGTATCTTTTGCATATTGACTGGAGAGTATTTGCGCTCGCACTGATTCTTTAGCACGACGCAATTTTCCCCAAAAATCAATCTCGAAAGAAGTACCTAACTCGGCTTTAAAATCATTGCGCGGATTCGTCGTGACTGGATTCCCGCCCAACTCAGTCACACGAGATCGGTTAGCCCCTGCATTCAAATCTACTTGCGGTAGCGTAGCTGCGCCAATTTCCCTAGCTAAAGCATCGGCCTCTTCTACACGTGCAACAGCCAGTTTAATGTCAGTGTTGCTCTGTAAAGCTTTGCTCACCAAATCATTCAAAAGCTGATCTTGATACGCTGTCCACCAAGTGGATGATACTTTGCTTTGTGCCTGATCTGCCTGCTCTGAATATTGGCTAGGTACTGCCAATTGTGGGCGCTGATAATCTGGCCCCAAAGACTTACAGGCAGAAAGCAAAGCCATTGGTACTAATAAACAAATAAGTTTCATTTTAAAAAGGCTTTTCTTATTCAAAGTTAATGGTTGCATCACACTGTCTCCTGCTTATTGAGATCTGTTTCAACATGTCCGTGGTGACGTACATGCTTGCCAGACAACCAAGTAAAGAACAGTGGAATGAATATCGTTGCAACAAATGTCGCTAATATCATACCGCCGAACACGCCAGTACCCATTGAACGTCGCGCTGCCGCACCCGCACCAGAAGCTATCACCAACGGCACGATACCTAACACGAATGCCATTGAAGTCATGACAATTGGCCTAAACCGCATTCTTGCAGCTTCAAGCGCAGCTTGGGCTACAGGCATACCTGTTTCCATTTTCTGACTTGCAAACTCCACAATCAAAATGGCATTTTTTGCCGCTAAACCAACCAGCGTAATCAAACCAATTTGGAAGTAAATGTCATTTGGCATGCCACGTAACAACACAGCAAGCAACGCACCTGCTAAAGCAAATGGTACGGCCATAATCACAGCCAATGGTAATGCCCAAGTTTCAAATTGTGCAGCAAGAATCAAGAACACCATGATAATCGCAAATCCAAACGCCATAATCGCCGCTGAACCTGTACGTTTTTCTTGGTATGCTTGACCTGTCCAAGCAATTTGGTAGCCTTCAGGCAAGTTTGCTGCAGCCACTTTTTCTACCATTTTAATCGCTTCACCAGAACTAACACCAGGTGCACCTCCACCTAATACTTTGGCAGAAAGCAAGCCGTTGTAACGTTCTAACTGCTCAGCACCAACAATGTTGCTCACTTTGCTTAAAGCTGAAAGTGGTATCATTTTGCCCGCATTTGAGCGCACATACACTTTGCCTAAGTCTTCAGCTTTCATGCGGTATTCAGCTTCAGCTTGTAACTGCACTCGGTAAGTACGGCCTGATTTATTAAAGTCATTCACGTATAGCGAACCCATCGTACTTTGCAAGGTAGCGTAAATATCCGCCACTGGTACACCTTGTGAAATGGCCTTAGCTTCATCAACCTCAACAAATAACTGCGGTACAGTTGGGCGGAAGAAAGTATTAATGCCTGCTAACTCTTTTTCAGCTTTTAATGCATCAACAAAGCTATTCACCACGGTTGATAAGTGCATAGGGTCAGTATCGCTGCGGCTTTGCACATACACCTCAAAACCACCTGAGCTACCCAAACCACGAATCGCAGGCGGATTAAAGGCAATCGCCATACCATCTGGCTGCTGCATACCAATACCAAATAGCTTACCTACAATACCTTCTGCAGTAGTTTGACGTTCAGCCCAATCTGTCAATCGAACGAACATCGTTGCCGCACTAGTTTTGTTACCGCCACCGATCAAGTCAAAACCATATACCGCAAACTCGTGTGCTACCGCAGGATCTTTTGAAATTTCAGTACGAACTGCTTGGGTAGTCTTGATGGTTCTACTCAAAGTTGCACCATCAGGCATAATCACCGCCGTCACTACATAGCCCTGATCTTCTGCTGGTACAAAACTACCCGGCACCGTTCTAAGTAAAATAACTACTACGACAATAATTGCGCCAAAAACTAACGAGCCAATAAACTTATGATGCAAGGTTAAATCAACTGTTTTTGCATAAATGTTAGTTAATTTCAAAAAACCACGATTAAACGGTTTAAAGAATGCTGATTCTTCATGCACGGATTTTAGTAATATTGCGCACAAAGCTGGGGTTAGCGTTAGTGCCACAAGACCGGAAATCACCACCGCAACGGCAACAGTGACCGCAAACTGGCGATACATTTCACCTGCAATACCACCTAAGAATGCAACTGGCACGAATACCGCACACAGCACCAATACAATCGCAATCACCGCACCAGATACTTGCTCCATTGATTTAATCGCAGCAGTAATCGGGGACAGTTTTTCCTCTGACATGAGCCGCTCGACGTTCTCTAGCACCACAATCGCATCATCCACCACAATCCCGATGGAGAGCACCATCGCAAATAACGTCAGCGTATTGATGGAGAATCCGAATATCCACAATCCTGCAAATGTACCAATCAATGAAATAGGCACAGCAATCAGTGGAATTAAAGTCGCGCGCCAGCTTTGTAAAAACAAGAATACAACTAGCACAACCAATACCATCGCCTCACCTAAGGTTTTCACCACTTCAATGATTGATGACTTAACAAAGTCACTGGTATCGTAAGGTACTTCCCAATCCACACCTACTGGAAAGCGCTGTTTAAGCTCAGCCATTTTAACTTTAATGGCATCAGCAGTATCAAGCGCATTGGCACCAGTTTGTAAGAAAATTGGAATACCTACGCCCGGCAAACCATCCAACGCAGTACGTACGTTATATGTTTGTGAACCTAACTCAATACGTGCAACATCCTTAAGGTATAACACACCGCGTGGACCATCTGCACGGATAATAATATTGCCAAACTCACTAGGATCAATCAAACGACCTTTAGCTGTTACCGTATAAACTAACTGCTGTGTTGAAGGTGAAGGTTCTTGACCAATTTTACCCGCTGCGTACTGTGCGTTTTGTACTTGAATCGCATTGGCAATATCAGTAGTTGTCACACCCAGTTGCGCCATGCGGTCAGGTTTTAACCAAATACGCATAGAGTAATCTTGCGCACCAAAAATGTTAGCATCGCCCACACCCTTAATACGTTTGATTTCGTCTAATACATTGAGCGTAGCGTAATTACTTAAATAAAGCGGATCGTATTTCTTGAGCTTATCAGTCAACATTACCACTAACAAAATGTCGTTTGAGCGTTTTTGCACCACTAGGCCAGTTCTACGTACTTCATCAGGCAAACGTGGCAAGGCAATATTCACGCGATTACTCACGTTAAATGTTGCCTGATTCACATCTGTACCGACTTCAAAAGTAGCAGTAATGGTTAATGTACCGCTAGAGTCAGCGCTAGAGTTAAAGTACAGTAAACCTTCAACACCACTTAACTGCTCTTCAATTGGGGCAGCCACTGTTTTAGATAATGTTTCAGCACTTGCACCAGGGTAAGTAGCAGTAATCAGCACTGTTGGCGGCGCAATTTGCGGGTATTGTGCTATCGGTAACTTCAGCGCCGCGGCTAAGCCTGCCAGCACGATGATGATAGACAAAACGCTGGCAAAAATAGGCCGTGTGATAAAAAATTTGGTCATATTATTTCTCGTTTAAACTTGGTTTGATCTTGCTAAATCTTGATATATGAACATTTATATATTTAGCTTTAATCTTAAATATTTATCATTTAAGTATCATTAGATAGACTTACTTAGCAGCAGCATCTTTAGACTTTTCAGCCGGAGCCCGCAGGCGCCTCGCCAGCAGGGCTATCCGCCGGCCCAACCCGGCTACGACCAGCAGC
>JANLZY010000364.1:0-4621 GCA_031359365.1 Methylotenera sp.
CTTCCTAGAAATTTATTTATTCAACACCATTTATTTTTAACATTATTCATTTTGGAGTAAATCTTATGAAACGTTTTATTTTATTAGCCATTGCAGCTACCATTTCTACTGCGGCCGTTGCTGCGCCTGAAACCTATGTGATTGATAGCAACCACAGCATGCCGCGTTTTTCATATAGTCATTTTGGTTATTCAACGCAATTAAGCCGTTTTGATAAAGCGACAGGAAAGGTCGTGATTGATCGTGCCGCTAAAACTGGTTCTGCCGATGTGACTATCGATATGACTTCGGTAAACACAGGCTTTGCTCTATTTAATGAGCATATTCAAGCTGAAGATTTATTTAATACAGCAAAATTTCCAACGGCTACTTTCGTCTCTAAAAAAATGAATTTTGAAGGTGATAAACCTGTTTCAATTGACGGCACGCTGACAATTAAAGGTGTTAGCAAAGCAGAAACACTGACAGTAACTTCATTTATGTGCATGCCTCACCCAATGTTGAAAAAAGACGCTTGTGGCGCGAATGCGACTGTAGTGGTGAAACGTAGTGATTTTAATATGAGTAAACATGTGCCTTATGTGAGTGATGAAGTGACGATTACTCTGCCAGTTGAGGCGGTTAAGCAGTAAGAAGTAAAAAGATTGAGAGTGAATAGCTGGCAAGTTTTGTCAGTCACAGAATACGGAATTTAATATGCAAAATCAGCAAGTAATGGCAAGACAATTGCTAAGAGTGATCCAGTCTATTCCAACCTCAGACGGCGGTGGCGTGAAGTTGCGCCGCAGCCTTGGGCAATCTGGCTTTACACGATTGGATCCGTTTCTAATGCTCGATGAGTTTGCTTCTGAAAATCCTGATGATTACATTGCTGGATTTCCAGATCATCCGCATCGTGGCTTTGAAACGGTGACTTATATGCTAGATGGTCACATGTTGCATCAAGATCATTTAGGTAATCAAGGCAATCTAAAAAGTGGCGGCGCGCAGTGGATGACGGCAGGTCGTGGCATTATTCACTCAGAAATTCCACAGCAAGAAAGTGGCCGTATGCGTGGCTTTCAGCTCTGGATAAATCTACCTGCGAATGAAAAAATGAAACCTGCAGGCTACTTAGATATTCAGCCTGATGAGATTCCGCTAGTCCATTTAGCAAGTGCAGGGACGGTTAAAGTGATTGCCGGTAATGTAGTGCTAGATGGTAAAACGGTAGCTGGGCCAATTCAAGGTTTAACTACTGCGCCATTATTTATAGACGTACATTTGCCTGCAGGAGAAAGCTTTAGCCAGCTAATTACAGAAGGGCACAATGCGTTCGTCTATCCATATGAAGGTAAAGTATTGATTGGTGATAAAGCTGAACAGCGCATACTTGAGCCACAATCTGTTGGCGTTTTATCAGCGGGCGGATTTGTTGAAGTGACTGCAGCAGAAGCGCCTGTGTCATTCTTAATATTGGCTGCAAAGCCATTATTAGAACCTATAGTTCAATATGGCCCATTTGTGATGAATACGCGCGAAGAAATCGATCAGGCCATTGCAGACTATCAAAATGGGCAGCTTGTATGACGCCATAATTAAGCGGTTTATTTTGTTACACTTAAAGCCTAGCCAGCAATGACTAGGCTTTATTTTTTTGCGCTTTATGTTTTAAATACCATGCAGTTGGCTTTTCAACTTTACGATGAAATAAGTCTGCAAGCACTAAACTGGCAGCCCATGTGAGCAGCATGAAAAGGCAAGCTAGCCATGAATCGGTGAGGTTTAGCCAGCTAAAAATTGCATTCGCTAACATTAAAACCGAAAAATGTACCAGAAACAGAGCATACGAAATCGAACCTACATAATGAATAAATTTTTGTTGTTTTACATGGTCTTTGATTTGCACATTTCGAGTAAAAAATAACGCAAGTGCGGTCAGTGCGGCAATCAAAATCCGCAACCTGAAATCAATCAAAATAGCAGTCATGGCAATTGATATGTTTAACCAAAGCCATGCGTTTGAATGCTCACGTTGACCTGCATAGTAAGCAATTGCGCCCATGCCATACGCACCAAAAAAATAGATTGCCCAGTCGTCGTAACGTTCGTGACGGTTAAACCAGAATAGCGATGTGGCCGCTGTTAGCGTGATGATAATGAGAATTGCTTTTTTAGAGTTAGCTGCCTTACCGCCAAGCCAGCTAATGCAAAGCATTACGAAGAAAAGCTGAAAATCCACTGCAATAAACCATGCGCCTGCTAAAAGTGAATCGACATCCAAAATACCTTGCAGCAATAATACGTGAGACAGAAATTGAGAGAGTTTAGGAAAGTCTGGAATAAACTCACGATCAACAAGGTTGCGCGCGATGACAGCGCAAATGATGGCGAGCATAAGTGCGAAAAAGAATGGAATCACTAATCTTAAATATCGATTCGTTAAATTCACTTGTAGATGGCGGATGCTCTTGCCACTATTGAGCACAGAACGCGCTGCTAGATAGCCTCCAATGACAAAAAATATCTGTACCGCCATCCTCGCATAGTCATATAACCAAGTGATGAGTGATGGCGCTATTTGTTGCACGGCATCTGAAATTGGGCCATAAGCGGCAAGATGGTGTAAAACAATAAACTGGGAGGCAATGGCTTTAAAAGCATCGATCATCGGAAAACGATTGAAATGGTCTTTCATTGCGGGCTAATTCATATCGTGTTGACTCATGTAGTACTGATTATAATGTGTTCTAGGCGATTATGTGGTTTGGCTTGTGTACAATGTGGCGCTAATTCATAACCTCTAATCGTCATATCGCCGTCTTTATAACCACTCTAAATAGCTTGAAACTAACCTATGATTTTAATCCCCGAAACTGAATACGAGCTAAGCGCAATCCGTGCGCAGGGTGCGGGTGGACAGAATGTGAATAAAGTTTCCAGCGCAATTCATTTGCGTTTTGATATTCAAGCTTCAACGCTGAGTGATTGGCTTAAAGAACGCTTGATGCATTTGAAAGATAATCGCATTACTGCTGAAGGTGTTTTGGTACTAAAAGCGCAGCAATATCGCACGCAAGAAGCCAATAAAAAAGACGCCATTGCGCGCTTACATGAGATTATTAATGCCGCAAACCAAGTAAAACCTACGCGCTACGCAACGCGTCCAAGTTACGGTTCAAAACAGCGACGATTAGAAAGTAAAACACAACGTGGGCAAATTAAGCAGATGCGTGGCAAAATAGCGTCTGACAAAAATGAGCATTAACTTAAAGTGAATATATTAGCTTTTGAAACATCTACTGAATACCTATCGCTAGCCTTGCTAAAAGGCAGCGAAACTTTTCAATATGATTGCAATGCGGGGCAAACACATTCGCAAATTATACTGCCGCAAATACAAGCCTTGCTAGACGCGGCAAACTTACAGTTAAGTGATTTGCAATGCATTGCTTTTGGCGCAGGCCCAGGTTCATTTACTGGCGTGCGTATTGCTGCTGGTGTGGCCCAGGGCTTGGGTTTTGGTGCCAATTTGCCTGTGGTTAGTGTGTGCACACTATTGGCCCTTGCTGAAGCGAGCGGCGCAGACAAAGTGATTGCTTGCTTAGATGCGCGTATGGGTGAGGTGTATCACGCAGCCTATGAGAAAATGAATAATGCATGGCAATGCATTATTGAGCCTAGTTTATATAAACCAGATGCCGTGCCTGCTATTGAAGGTACAGATTGGGTCGGTGCTGGGAGTGGCTGGCAAACCTACGCTGAACAATTAGGCAACATCTATGCAGGACAATTGCAGTCAACGCAACCGCAATTATTGCCCTTCGCTACTGCAATACTTAAACTCGCTTTACCTATATTTGCGAAAGGTGAAGCAAGACCAGCAAGCGAAGCCATGCCTATTTATATTCGTAATCGTGTGGCGCTTAAAACCGCAGAACGCGAACAAGGCTTACGTTTATGAGTGCTGTGCTTAAAATAAAATATCAATTTCGACCTATGCAAATGGACGACTTAGAGTCCATTATGGCGATTGAGCCACAGATCTACCCTTACCCATGGACGCGTGGCAATTTTAGTGACTCCTTGAATTCTGGTTATAGCGCTTGGGTAATGGTATTGAACGAGCAGATTATTGGTTACTCACTGATGATGCTGGTGTTGGATGAAGCGCATTTGCTTAATTTGAGCGTGGCAAAATCCTACCAAAAGCAAGGCTTAGGACGGACGCTTTTAGAGCATATGGTGAGCATTGCCAGAAAAAGTCAAATGGCTAATATGTTTTTAGAAGTACGTCCAAGTAATATTTCTGCCATCGTTTTGTATGAGAATATGGGGTTTAATGAAATGGCAGTACGTCGCAAATATTACCCTGCTGCAAATGGTCGTGAAGATGCCGTTTTAATGGGTTTGGCGCTTTGACTGTCTCTTTGAACAATATCTGGAAAGTAAAGTGATGATGACGCGCGAAGATATGATGCGAGAGTTAGAACTGTTACCAGTATGGCAGTCGCGCGCGCCAGCACCTGAAGTGGCGATCTTAAACGATGTAGGTCGGGTTTTAACCCGACAAGACGTCGGGTTTGGTTTCGAGTTCGTCGAGTGTGGTGACGCCAAGCGCCGCATGAATGCCGTGGATGCG
>JANLZY010000374.1:0-10566 GCA_031359365.1 Methylotenera sp.
GCGGTGAATGTGAATGGCTATACACAAAGAATCAGTTTGTCTGATTTGTTAGGTAGAATAAAACGTATTACTGACGGTAATACCAAAGTGATAGTTAAGTAGTTAGGGTGAAGTAGGTTCATGTTGAATTGTGCTATCGAATAAGGAATAACAATGAAAAGTAATTTAACCAAAAGTATAAGTTTGTTAGCCGTCATTGCAGGCTTATCCTCCTGCGTGACTATTAATATTTACTTTCCCGCCGCCGCTGCAGAAAAAGCAGCCGATAAAATCATCGACGATGTTTGGCAGTTAAAAGATGAAGCGCAAACAACGACCAATAAGCCTGTAGATGCTCCCGCAGCTAAGTAGGTCGGGTTTCAACCCGACACGTCCTACTGAAATCAGATCAACACAGATTAAGTTGGAAATGAACCAAAAAAAAGGAAATAACATGCAAAAACTAATGAGTATTTTTATAGTAGTAATGGCGCTATTTTTATCAAGCAGCTTGGCAAATGCTGTGCCAGATTTAGAGGTTAATACCCCTGCGATTTCAGCGATTAAAAACAGCATGCAAGCGCGCCATAATCAATTGGCCCCGCATTATGCTAGTGGCGCTATAGGGCTAACCAAAGATGGCCTGATTGCGGTGCGTGATACCACTGCTGTGCCTCTAAAAGATAGACAAGGCATTAATGCGCTAGTGGCGGCTGAGAATACTGATCGCAATGCTTTGTATAAAGAAATCGCCGCAGGTAATGGTCACCCAGAGTGGCGTGGCGATATTCAAGGCACATTTGCGGGTCGCTGGATAGATAAAGCGCAGAGCGGCTGGTATTATCAAAGTGACAGCGGTTGGGTGAAAAAATAGTCAATTTCTAGGCTGCTTAGGCAGCCTTTATTTATTATAGTCAGTTTAGTTTTGATTGAAATAAGCTATTAATCTAATGTTATTTTCAGTTTAGACTTCATGATGACAGGCATACACTAAGCTTAACTTTGATAAGTTAATGGAGTGCAAAATGCCAAGTCATTCTTCAAGCATGCTCAGCAATGTCTCAAATAACGTGATTAACTTTCCTTCTTTTGGCAAAGCAATTACCTTGGATGATCAAGGTGTTTACTATGCCATCAATACGCGAACGCAGGCTATCCACAGCATATTTCAATTGGTTTATCAGGGTGATGATTGGTATTTATATCAGTTGGAAAGTGCCGAGAATGAAGATGAGACACGCTGGTCACTTTTGATAGGAAGTACAGATTACGTGCTTCATAGCATGACCTCCGCACAAATTAGGCAGTATTTTTCAAAGCCTGAATATGCCGAACCCAGAGGTGCATGGCAAGTGATTAAAAACTCAAAATTTGGTTTTGGTAAATTTACGCCAGTCCAAGCCGATGAGCCAGTACGTTACGCAATGCTAGCATTTGTAGACGGTGAAATGCTGACACCAATACTGATACATAAAGCTGAAGAGTCAGCAGAATCTGAACAAGCCCAAACATTAGGCGCAGCAGAGTTTGCCTAAATAGGCTACAGGCTGGTTGCTCATTAGGCGTCGTATCGTGTATGCTTTTGGCATGAAGCCTACCTTAGTATTTGATATCGAGACCATTCCTGACACGGATGGCCTGCGAGTTTTGTATAACTTGCCACCGGAAACTTCAGCAGACGATGTTGCCAATATCGCCCTGCATCAACGTCGCCAGCAAAATGGCACAGACTTTTTACCATTGCATCAACATCGCATTTGCGCCATTTCATGTGCATTGCGTGAAGGTAATAGCTTCAAAGTTTGGACCCTCGGCGATGCAGATGCGACAGAAGCTGAAATCATCCAGCGTTTTTTTGATGGCATTGATAAATTCACTCCGCAAATTATCTCATGGAATGGCAGTGGCTTTGATTTGCCAGTGCTGCATTATCGCGGACTGATACACGGCATTAACGCTAGCCGTTATTGGGATCTGGGCGAAGACGACAAAGAATTCAAATGGAATAACTACATCAGCCGCTACCATATGCGTCATTTAGATTTAATGGATGTAATGGCAATGTACAACGCACGTGCCAATGCCCCCTTAGATGATTTGGCTAAGTTATGCGGCTTTCCAGGTAAGCTAGGTATGGATGGTAGTAAAGTGTGGGATGCCTATAAAGCAGGCAAGATTGAAGAAATCCGTAATTACTGCGAGACGGATGTTGCCAATACACACTTGGTATTCTTACGATTTCAGCTCATGCGTGGAAACCTTACACAGGCAGCGTACGAAGCAGAAATTAAGCTTGTTCGTGAGACATTGACTAGTTACAGCGCACCGCATTGGACCGAGTTTCTAGCCGCTTGGTAGCAGTCTTTTTAGCTGTGGTGCTACTACATATATCATTGCGCTTTTTAACATTGCGCCAATAATGCGTTAAAATCACACCTCACTCAGAAATACAGGTTTTCACATGGCACGTCACGCTAGAAATCGCAATAAACCTCCAGCCATCCTCGAAACAAAACATGCGACGATTGAGTCGCTAGATCAAGAAGGTCGCGGTGTTGCGCATGTTGAGGGTAAAACCATTTTTATTGATGGTGCACTGCCAAATGAGAAAGTTACTTATCAATCCATCCGCATTAAGCCGAGTTATGAAGTTGCCAATGTTGTTGAGGTGTTAAAACAATCTAACCAACGAGTGACGCCCAAATGCCCGCATTTTGGATTGTGTGGCGGCTGTAAATTGCAGCATTTAGATTTTGCAGCGCAAGTGGCGGCAAAGCAGCGATTACTTGAAAATGATTTATGGCACATCGGCAAAGTAAAAGCCGAGAACATGCTACCGCCTCTCTATGGCCCTACATGGGGCTACCGCCACAAAGCGCGTTTAAGCGTTAAATATGTAGAAAAAAAAGAACGTGTATTAGTCGGTTTTAATGAAAAAGCCACGCGATTTGTGGCAGACATGAATTCATGCGAGGTGCTGGTGCCAGAGGTTTCTGCGCTGATAGCACCATTGCAAGATATGATTTTGCAACTGAGCATACGTGACAAGTTGCCGCAAATTGAGCTGGCTGTTGGCGAAGCTGACTTAGAGGCAGGAAAAAATCACCCTGTGATCGTGCTGATCTTGCGCATTATGGATGCTCTAAACGCTGATGATGAAATATTGTTAAAATCTTTCGCAGATGCACATGCGGTACAGATTTGGACGCAGACCAAAGGCCCTGACACGATTAAGCCATTTTATCCATTGGCTGGATCCGCGCTTAAATATAGCTTGCCGGAGTTCGGCTTAACTTATCCGTTCAAACCTAATGAGTTCACGCAAGTGAACCCACACATCAATCGAGTCATGTTACGCCGTGCGATGCAGTTATTAGCTCCGCAAGAAAATGAAAGAATCGCAGACTTCTTCTGCGGAATCGGCAACTTCACTTTACCAATTGCCCGCAGTGGCGCTCAGGTATTAGGCCTAGAAGGCTTGGCGAATTTAGTTGATAGAGCAAACGAGAGTGCAACTTTAAATAGGATCGAACATGTTAAGTTTGGCGTCGCCGATTTATTTAAAATGACGGAATCAAGCTTAGCCGAACTTGGCCATTTTGATAAATGGCTAGTAGACCCACCGCGCGATGGAGCCTTTGAATTAGTCAAAGCCATTACGCCTGAAACCGCACCAAAATTAATTGTTTACGTGTCATGTAACCCTGCCACACTTGCGCGTGATGCTGGGGTGTTAGTCAATGAAAAAGGCTACACTTTAGCTGCGGCAGGCGTCATTAATATGTTCCCGCATACGGCTCATGTAGAATCTATTGCAGTATTTACGCGCGCTATATAAAAAACCTTAGTCCATAAAAACTTAAGCTGACATGCTTGCCTTAGTGAGTTAAGCGTTGTTGTAAAAAAGCAACGCTTAACTATTTTTGTATGCCTAGTTGATACACATCAAATTGCTTATCCATAGCGCCTCGTAAAATTCACACATCGAATTAATTTATTTCTTATGTGGAGAATTTTAAAATGAAAAAAACATTATTGGTATTAGCACTTGCAGCTGCTTTTGCACCTGCGCTCGCTCAAGCAGAAGCAGGTGATTGGGTTGTACGTATACGTGCTGTAGATGTTGTACCAAATGAAAGTAGTGATTTAGGTAAGATTGCTAATGCTGCTGGCGTTCCAGTTTCGTCGTATGCGGAGTTAACTGTAGATAATAATGTAATTCCTGAGTTAGATATTTCATACTATTTTACTAAAAATATTGCAGCTGAATTGATTTTGGCACTTGGTACACGCCATGATGTAAATATTGCTAACAATACTGGTGCATTAGGTAATCAAAACTTGGGTTCGGTGAATATGTTGCCTCCAACACTAACCGCTCAATGGCACTTTATGCCAGATCAAACTTTCGATCCTTATGTTGGTGCAGGTGTAAATTACACACATAGTTTTGATCATAACTTGACAGCTAGTGGAGTTGTTCCAATTAGAATTGATCGTAATATGTTTGGTTTCGTTGCCCAAGCTGGCTTTGATATAAACCTTAAAAATGGCTGGTTAATTAATGCTGATGTTAAGTACGTGACGATGAATACGGATGTAGAAGCACAACTTGCTCCTAACACATGGACAAAAATCGATGACTTAGATATTAACCCATGGGTATTCGGTATCGGTATCGGTAAAAAATTCTAAGAATAAGTATTTAATACAAAGATTTCAAGGCTCCACCTTTGCCTCTATCGTTCGCGGTAGGGGCTTTTTTTATGTATTAAACTTTATCATTAAATTTTATAAGGTATAGACAGAAAAATAGCCGATAGAAAAATGCTATCGGCTATTCAACATCAACAAGCGTTAGATGACTTTAGAGAAGCGTGCCCGATTGCGGTCAGTTTGTAAGTACTTATCAAACAGCATGGCGATAGCTCTTACAAAAACCCAGCCAGTGTCGGTCACCTGTAAGCCGCTATCATCCAGTTCTAACATGCCTACGGCTTGTTGCTCTTTTAATAGCACTAACTCGTTTGCGAAGTAAGTTTTGAAGTCAATCACGTAGGCAAGCTCAATTGATTCATATTGCAATGCGCCTTGGCACATAATGGCCATAATCACTGCACGTCGAATTAAATCATCCCTAGACAAGGCTAATCCGCGAACAACAGGGAAGCGGCCTTGATTTATATGGTCATAATATTCTTCAATCGTTTTAGCGTTCTGGCTATAAGTAGCCCCCACGCGACCTATTGCAGAAACGCCTAGGCTGATTAAATCACAATCTGGTTGCGTACTATAACCTTGGAAATTACGATGCAGCCTGCCCTGTCGTTTTGCTATGGCTAAGTCATCATCTGGTAAGGCAAAGTGATCCATACCAACATACACATAACCTGCCTCAATAAATGTTTTTAAGGCATTTGATAGCATAGCGATTTTATCTTGCGCTGCCGGTAATTCATATTCGCTGATACGGCGCTGTGGTTTGAATCGCTCTGGCAAGTGCGCGTAGCCGTATAGCGCTATTCTATTGGGTCTGAGGTCTACAATTTGATTTAAAGTTCGAGTAAATGACTCTGGCGTCTGCATGGGTAACCCATAGATTAAATCTACATTGATAGAATCAAATTTCAAACGGCGCGCGGCTTCAACCAAAGAAAACACTTGCTCTGCAGGCTGAATGCGATGCACTGCTTTTTGCACTTCTGGATCAAAATCTTGCACGCCAAAACTTAAGCGGTTAAAGCCTAATTCGGCTAGATTCTTTAGGCGCTGTTCGTTGACGGTGCGGGGATCAACTTCAATTGAATACTCACCATTTAGCGCAAAAACAAAGTTGCACTTTAGCATATTCATCAGTTCAGTCAGCTCGTCATCTGAGAAAAAGGTGGGTGTGCCTCCACCTAAGTGCAATTGTGAAATGGTTTGCACTGAGCCTTTTTTACTACCTAAATGCTCCATATGCAAATCAATTTCGCGGTTCAGATAGCGTAAATATTCTGCGCTGCGTTCATGATGTTTGGTCACAATCTTATTGCATGCGCAAAAGAAGCAAAGCGATTCACAAAATGGAATATGCACATAAACTGACAAAGGTAATGCAGCGCCAGCAACAGACCTTTGTTCTAGGGCTAGTTTGTAAGCGTCTTCAGTAAAGGCCTCTACAAATCTATCCGCAGTAGGGTAAGACGTATAACGAGGACCAGAAACATCATATTTCTGCAACATGTCTGCTGTCACGCCTGGCATGATAAAACTGGTATTTGCCGCAGTGGCAATATTAATCATATTCTCAACAGGCTTAATTGAAATGTTATTTGCGCTCATTATTCCACTCCTACAATCTAGTTCAGGCATAGAACTATGCCAGTTTTGTTAGAGTAACTTCTTGATACAAATCAAACGATGACGCGTGATATTTACGAAACCTTGCTTACTAGAAATCTTGGTATATTGATAAAATATAATAATCTTGAATTATCCCTAGTAACCAGATGGGATTGGCGCTATGCTTATGTTGCCACCTTAAGTTTTATCAAAATATGAATCTACCCATTACCCCAGAATCTGTAAAAGTAGCCTGCTCAAATTGTAATTTACGCGAGCTTTGTATGCCCGTCGGTTTTAATACCGACGATATGAAGAAGCTAGACGAAGTGGTCGCTACACGCCGCCGAATTAAGCAAGGTGAGATGCTTTTTAGTAATGGTGATGTGTTCACTTCACTGTACGCGATTAGAACAGGTTTTTTCAAAACTTGTGTTTCAACTGAGGATGGTCGCGAGCAAGTCACGGGCTTTCAAATGGCAGGTGAAATTATTGGCTTAGATGGCATTGTCACAGACCACCATAGCTGTAATGCTGTGGCCTTGGAAGATGCCGAAGTCTGTGTGATGCCTTTTGCCAACGTAGAAGATTTATCCCGCGAGTTTCCCTTATTGCAGCGCCATGTGCATAAAATTATGAGCCGTGAAATTGTGCGCGAAAATAGTGTGATGATGTTGCTAGGTAACATGCGAGCGGAAGAGCGCTTAGCTGCTTTTTTACTGAATTTGACACAGCGTTTACATGCCCGTGGGTTCTCGCAGACTGAATTGACACTCAGAATGTCACGAGAGGAAATAGGCAGTTATCTTGGTATGAAGCTAGAAACAGTTAGCCGCGCTTTTTCTAAATTTAGTGACGAAGGCATCATTGAAGTGAAGCAACGTTATGTACGTATTTTAAATACTGACGCGCTCAAAAAGATATTCAACCCAGAAACCTGTAGTTAAAACCTTACTATTTCTAGCGTTGTCAATATTGATAACGCTAGATTCCAAATCCTAGAATGACTTTACAACAAACACTTACCGTATCTGACCATAACCGTGATGTTAGCGGTATGAAGTATATCTATCCTGTCGTTTCTCGGCGTGCTGGCGGCGTTTCAATTGGAATTAATCTTAATGTCAATAATGCTTGTAACTGGCGCTGCGTCTATTGCCAAGTGCCCAATCTCGCGCGAGGTACGCCGCCGCCAATTGAATTAGTACTACTGGAAAAAGAGCTCAGATCTTTTTTGACCTATGCTCTGCATGGCGACTTTATGGAGCGCTACGTTGCTGAAGGTGATAGACACTTGAAAGACATTGCTTTTTCAGGCAATGGCGAACCAACCAGCGCGAAAGAGTTTCCCGAAGTAGTGACATTGGTAGATAACGTCTTGAGAGACTTTAATTTGCTTGGTGAAATTGGCAATACCAAGCAAATAAATCCTATCAAAGTGAGGTTGATTACTAATGGTAGTTTGATGGATAAAGAAGCTGTACTCGATAGTGTGAGCCACCTAGCCAAGTGTAATGGTGAGGTTTGGTTTAAGCTTGATGCGGGTACTAAAGAAGGCATTGCAAGAATTAATGATGTGAATCTGAATCCAGAAAGTCATATTAAGCGACTTAAAAAGTGTGCGGTAGCGTGCCCAACTTTTATACAAACTTGCATGTTTGGATTAGATGGCGAGCCTCCAGCAGAGGTTGATGTTTTGGCTTATTTAGCGCTAATTAGCCAAGTTAAGGATGTTGTGCAGGGCGTCCATCTTTACGGACTTGCACGCCCGTCATATCAGGCTGAAGCTGAACGATTAAGCCGTTTATCAGAAGGGTGGCTGGAGGGCGTAGCGCAACGTATACGCCAGCTAGGGCTTACCGTTTACGTAAGCCCATAACGCCTGAGAACTAGTTGGTCATCCGCTAGGGGAGCAGTTACTGCAACTTTGAGCGTGCGTTATTGATTTTCTATTGGCTTAATGCCAGTAGCCGCATGGTTGCGTGCTTGCATGGCAGGCGCCATGCCATCATGTTCAGCGCTTAAGGTTTTATTGATTTCCATCCCTTTGCGGTAGTAATCATCAATGACCGCATCAGGCCGTGTAATAGCTAGATATAAAGTAATGAAAGAGGCGATAACAACCACTAAAGGCCCTCCAATTACTAGCCAAACATAGCCATATTTCCACCAAGGTTTCGTATCTAATTTTTCCACAGCATATCCTTTATATTTAATTTAATGGCTTAAGTGATTACCTAGGCACTAGAAAAACAGATTTTTCAGTGACAATTTCTTTACTTTCAATAGCTTCAATTACAAATTGAATTTTATGCGAGCCAGATTCGGCGGCACCATCAGGCATTTTTAAAGCAACGATTACCCAGCGCGATTCTGTAGGTTTAACTATAAATGTATGATCATTTTCATTGACCTGATTCTTGTTTTCAGCTGCTTCAGACTCTTTGCTGGGGTTTTGATTTTTATCGCCTTGCGTTTCTTTAGTATCTTTCGCGTCTATCTCAAGACCTTTCAAGCCAGTTACATTAATACGGTAATGCTGCGTTTCTTCCGTACCATTCATAATCTGCATGCGGTAAACATTTTCTAGCATGCCATCATCGCTCAAGCGTCCTACCACAGCGTTGTCGCGCATGACATCAACTCTGAAAGGTGTTCGAAACCATAAGCTTGCTAACAAGCCAGCAATGAGTAGCAGAAGCACTGCGGAGTAAATGAGTACGCGCGGACGGAGTATGCGCTTAAACATTTGTTGATGAGACCAATTATTTGTCAGCGCGTTTTGCGTAGAGTATTTCACTAAGCCACGCTCATAGCCCATTTTGTCCATAACAGTGTCGCACACATCGGCACATGCACCACAACCAATACATTCGTATTGCAAGCCATCGCGGATATCAATGCCAGTAGGACAAACCTGAACACAAAGGCTACAGTCTATACACGAACCCAAGGCTTTAGTGTTGACCTCAGCCTTACGTGAGCGCCCACCACGAGGTTCGCCACGTGCTTCATCGTAGGTAACAATCAGCGTATCGTCATCAAACATGGCGCTTTGGAAGCGTGCGTATGGACACATATATTTGCAGACTTGCTCGCGCATGAAGCCAGCATTGCCATAAGTTGCGAAACCGTAGAAGCAAACCCAAAATGTTTCCCATGGACCTAAACTCACGTTGACCAGAGCATGTGCAAGCTCACGAATTGGCGTGAAGTAACCTACGAAGGTAAAGCCAGTCCACAATGCAAACGCAATCCAAACAAAATGTTTAGCTACTTTTCTGCTGAACTTTTTAGAAGATATACCCGTTGCATCAAGTTTCATGCGTGCCGCACGATCACCTTCGATTTTCTTCTCTATCCAAAGAAATATTTCCGTATAGACGGTTTGGGGGCAGGCGTAGCCACACCATAAACGACCTGCAATCGCAGTAAATAGAAATAAAGATAGTGCTGAAATAATTAGAATGGCAGTGAGGTAAATTAAATCTTGCGGATACAAGACTAATTTAAAAATATAAAACCGCTTGGCCTCAAGATCAAACAACAGTGCTTGGCGATTACCCCATGCTAACCAAGGCACGCCGTAAAAAAAGAGCTGAGTCAGCCAAATCATCACCCAGCGCCATTGAGTGAAAAAACCTGAAACACTGCGAGGATAGATTTTATCTTCTGATTGGTACAAAGAAATCACGACTTCATTTAAAGGAATCGTTGCCTCTGTTGTTTTAACGCTTGGTGCTTTTTTCATGCATCCAACTTTCCGAAACGCGCTTAAATTGCTTTGTTTTTACTATGCTGTATTTAAACTACCCGGTATTAAAGTGCTTACTTTAATACCGTTTCTTACTGTGCTTAATATTGCTAAGCTTATTTATTGTTTGAGAAACCCCAAACATAAGCAGCTAAAACATGTATCTGAGCCGGTGTGAATTTTTCTTTCCACGCTGGCATTTGGTTGACTTTACCTTCATTGATACGTTTGATAATGGATGCTTCACCTGCGCCATGCAGCCAAATATTGTCAGTCAGATTTGCTGATCCAATGTCTGTGTTGCCTTTACCTTCAGGGCCATGGCAGGCAGCGCAAGCTGCAAACTTATCTTTACCTAAACCTGCACGACCTGAGTCGTAAATACTGCCAGATAAGCTGAGTACATAGTTAGCAACGTTTTTAACATCTTCTGGCGTACCTACAGCTGCTGCCATTGGCGGCATCATGCCGATACGGCCACCTGTGATGGTTTCTTCAATCTTAGCTGG
>JANLZY010000392.1:0-5326 GCA_031359365.1 Methylotenera sp.
TGACTAACCAGCGAAAGAAATTCCTTTTGAGTTTGCGGTGAGTGGCTTTGATGGATTGTTCAAACTCAACACGCTTACCTTTGATTTGAAAAAACATGGTTGATTGCTGTTCGCTTAAGGCTGTTCGCAGCTCATCTTCTAGCACATTCATTTGATTGAGTAGTTGTTGAATGCGCTCATTCATATTGATTTCCATCTACATAACTTCAGTTAACTTAGTATACGGCATGTATAGTGTGGAAATTTTTTGGTGTTATTTATTCTGCGATTATTTGGCAATAGATTACTTGCTGCGGCAAGTAGATATTGTTTGGCTAAACGTAAATTTAGTTTTACATTTTTTTACATTTGTATAGAATTACCCTTGCAAGGGTATGGTTGTTAGCCATAAATGGAATATCAAAAGTCAAACATATTCCAAGGTAGATAAAACATCTAAACATGTTTATGGTTAGATATAGTGAAGTTCAAAGCCGGATTTTTTCAATATCCTTGCTATAAATATAAACTTATAGGCATGTAGGCATGGTTTAAGGGAAGTATTAATGCGCTATATAGTTTTGTTAACAACGATCCTCCTCTTTGTAGCAGGTCAGGCAGTTAGCGCAGAAAAAAGTACTAATAATCAAGTAGATTTGACTCATATGGAGTTAGAGCAGTTACTTGATGTGGAGTATGTTTCGGCAGCTAAGATTGCTAATCAAATTAGCGATGCAAATACTGCTACTTCAATCGTCACTGCTGATGATATTCGCGCTTACGGATATCGGAGTGTCGCTGAAATAGTCAATAGCATGCGTGGCCTCTACACACCATATGATGGCAGCATCTATTATCTTGGTGGCCGCGGTTTCGGTCGCTCAGGCGATTATGTTGGTCGTATACTATTGATGATTGATGGTTACGCTACTAATGATAATATTTACGATGAAGCTTATATTGGCAACGATGGTTTAATCGATACTGAACTCATTGAACGAGTAGAGTACGTGCCTGGTTCTGGTTCAGCCATCTACGGAAATAATGCATTCTTTGGCATCATTAATATTATTACAAAAAAAGGTCGTGATTTTAACGGTACGCAGGTGTCAGGTGAGCTCTCCAGTTTTGGCGGAAAAAAAGGCCGAGTTACCTACGGTAAGCGATTTGATAATGGTGCTGATATTCTGTTGTCTGCTTCCGTATTGCACAGTAACGGACAGGACTTCTACTTTCCTGAGCTCAATAATTTATCTGCAGACCCTAATTTTTCTATTAATCACGGAGTTGCTACTAATCTTGATTTTGAGCGTAGTCCGCGCCTTTTCGGTAAGCTGCAGTTTGAAGGCATAAGCGTTGAGGGAGGGTATGTTTCACGAAGACATGCTAATCCAACAGGTGCTTATGGTACGGTTTTTAATGCTTTAACATGGGACTGGGATACCAATGGATTCGTTAGCTTAAAGTCAGATAACAATATTGGCTCTCACGTAAAGGCTTCAAGTCATGTGTATTATGGATATTATTTAGATCGAACAGCCTTAACTGACCGCCCACCAGTAGGTTTTATACATGAACATAACCGCGGTCAATGGGTTGGTGGCGATGTAAAGTTTGTTGGCGATTGGTTTGATGATCACAAGTTAGTGTTTGGTGCGGAGTACCGCAATGACTTTGAAATAAGCTTTCAAAACCACTTCGGCTCATCAGACTACAGCCGAGAAACAGTCAGTCTATATGCTCAAGATGAAATGAGCGTCACTAATAATTTAAAGTTTAATCTTGGTGGAAGAGTTGAACATACCACCGGGCTAGGCTCAAACATTAGTCCTCGTGCTGCTTTAATCTACACACCATTTAACCCTACGACCGTTAAGCTATCATATAGCTCAGCATTTCGACGCCCCTCTACGTACGAACAGTTCTATCATGATGCTACTCAGACAATTAATCCAACACTAGGTCCAGAGTTCGTCACATCAAGTGAGGTCACTGTTCAGCAGCAGTTTTCTAGAAATATGCGGGTAATCGCATCGCTTTACCATTATCAAACAAGTGACATTATTACGAGTATCGCTTTACCTTCACCTTCTTTGCTGCATCAGAATGTTAACTCGGGTGGTGGGCATGCTAATGGCTTAGAGCTAGAGCTGCATAGACTTTGGGATAATGGCGTGCGATTGCATGGTAGTTATGCAAAGCAGTTTTCGACAGATTCAGACGGATTGCGCATGGTGAACTCTCCACAGAATCTTGGCAAAATAAATTTAACTTTTCCTATGCTGCAAAATACAGTTCGTACTGGGTTTGAAGTGCAAACTACCAGCTCGCGCTACACTGAAAAAAGAATGTTGGCAGCGGGCTACACTGTGGCGAATCTAACGTTCAGCTCCGAGCAGCCAATCAATGGCGTTAGCGCATCTTTTAGTATTAAAAATCTTTTTGATCGTCAATACGTTTCAGTGGCTCCTGCTGGGTTAGTGCAGGATACGCTGCAGATGGATGGCCGTAATTTTTGGCTGCAAGTTGATTACGCCTTCAAATGAAAATAAAACCTTTAATCTATCAATGTTTTATTGCAAGCCTGCTTGGCTTGCCTTTGGTGCAAAGCTGCCAAGCTGATCCTGCGCCAGAGTACAAATTAAAAGCCGCTTTCATTTATAACTTTATTCTATTAACTGAATGGCCTAAAACAGTCAATGACTCCTTGCGTGTTTGTGTTATGGGTAAAAACGCCATAGATGATGCCATTAATGAAATTGATGGTACTGAGGCGAATAAACGATATATTAGAATCATTCGCTTGCAAAACTTTTCCAACATAGAGGCTTGTGAAGTTCTTTATCTGGGCGACACTGATCCATTAGATATTAAAAACATTCTTAACAAACTTGGTGAATTGCCTGTGCTGACAGTGAGCGATAACGTTGATTTGGTGAAGTCAGGCGTGATGATTAATATGTTTCCAGACAATCGGCGATTGGTTTTTAACGTCAATGTTGAGTCTGCGAAACACGCGCATTTAACTTTAAGCTCCAGACTAGTTCGGCTGGCAAAATAGATTGATATGATTAAAAGACAAAAACATTTTTTATCGATTAAAACCAAATTAACCACGATTAGTGTGGTTTCGATTATATCAGCGATGCTAGTGATGCTAATTGTGATGATGTCGTATGAGTTTTACTTTCTCAGGCAGAATCAGTCTGTTGATTTATCGGTTCAATCAAACATTATTGCAGACAATAGCGCTGCCGCTATAGCCTTTATCGACCCGGTGGCTACCAGTGATGTGCTCTCTGCACTGCATGCTTCACCTAGCCTAGATAGGGCGCAAATTTTCCTACGCGATGGCACTCCTTTTGCGGCGTATAGTAAGTCAAATCTACAGCAATCAGAGGCGCTAGATAGGCCCACTTGGTACGGTACTAAGTACACGTGGACTAAGATGACTTTGTCGGAAGAAATTAAGTTTAAAGGTAATTCAGTTGGACAGCTTGTACTGGAGGCTAACTTCAATCTGCTTTATCAGCATATATTTTTGTATGGAGGTATAGCTTTGCTAGCGGTTGTTGTGGCGCTAAGCTTTGCAATGCTTATGCTGCGCCCCCTGATACGTTCAATTACACAGCCAATCCTGAATATGAATTATATGATGCGTCATATTTCCAACAATATCGACTATTCAGGCCGTATGGATCATATTTCTAGTGATGAAATAGGGGAGTTAGCCACTGGTTTTAACGAAATGCTGCAACAGATACAACTTGCTGAAGTCCGAGAGGAGTCACAAAGCAATATTATGAGGATGTTGGCTAATCACAAGCCCTTAGGTGAGGTGCTTGAAGCTATTGTAGCTAGCAGGTTTTCAGAAAGTACCGAGCATTCTAATAAAGACGCAATTTGTTGTTTCTGGTTGCTTAATAATGACAGCACACAGTTTTGTCGCAACATCTCAATCAATTTACCTGATTTATATATTGACTTTATAAAAGAGATGAAGCTTAGTCATGGCCTAACGCCTTGCGCAACTGCTGTGGTTACTGGTAAGCCTGTCATCATTGAAAATATTCAGGCGCACCCTTATGACGTAGACTATAAAGCACTTGCTAATAAGGCTGAATTAGCGGCATGCTGGTCACATCCAGTGATTTCTTCGACGGGTAAAGTCCTAGGTGTATTTTCTATTTACCACCATGAAGCACTCAGCCCCAAAGACTCTGATATTGCTATTATTGAACAATATGCAGATTTGGCTAGCATTGCTATTGAACGGGATAGAGCCGAGTCTGAACTTACAATTGCTGCAACGGCATTTCAATCACAAGAAAGCTTACTGATCACTGATGCTAATTGCATTATATTGCGAGTTAATCAGGCTTTTACTGAATCGACTGGCTATGCGGCGGATGAAGTCATTGGTCAACATGCTTATATATTCAAATCAAACCTCCATACCGCAGATTTTTATTTAGAGATATGGGAATCCATTCGTAAAACAGGCGCATGGCAAGGGGAGATTTGGGCGCGTCGTAAGAGTGGTGAGGTTTATCCCAAATGGCTTACTATTTCTGCGGTAAGTGGCAAGGATGGCGTAGTCAGTCATTATGTTGGTGCTGGCATTGATATTACACAACGTAAAGCAGCTGAAGAAGAAATCAGAAACCTAGCATTTTATGACTCGCTTACAGGTCTACCAAACAGGCGATTGCTGATTGATAGGCTTAAGCATACTTTGGCAGCCAGTGCCCGCAGTAAAATGTATGGTGCAGTTTTATTTCTTGATTTAGATAACTTTAAGACACTTAACGACACGCTTGGTCATGATGTGGGTGATTTGTTATTGCAACAGGTAGCTAACCGTTTAACCGCTACCTCACGTGAAGAAGACACGATTGCGCGCATAGGCGGTGATGAGTTTGTCGTAATTTTAGAAAACTTGAGCGACAAGCCCATAGAAGCTGCTGAGCATGCAAAAGTGATATGCGATAAATATTTAAGCATACTCAATGAATCTTATACGCTTTCTAAGTATGAGTGCCTAAGCTCACCAAGCATAGGCGTTACCTTGTTCAATGATCATCAGTCCGGTATAGAGGAGTTGTTAAAACAAGCTGATATAGCGATGTATCAAGCAAAAAAAGCGGGGCGTAATGTCATACGATTTTTTGACCCTAAAATGCAAGATGCTATTAACCACCTTGTCAATTTAGACCGTGAATTGCGCGTGGCGATTGAGCGGCAACAGTTTCAATTGTACTTTCAAGTGCAAGTCGATATTGCAAGTCAGCCTTTAGGCGCAGAAGTGCTGATTCGTTGGATTCACCCTGTACACGGGACAGTATTT
>JANLZY010000420.1:0-4895 GCA_031359365.1 Methylotenera sp.
TGCTTAATAACCAGCACTCAGAGCTAAGCACCGCCTTTTTAAGTAACCTACCTTTAAGAATCCCCATCTGAAAAGCTACGTCCACTTCAAAATCTTGAATGTGTAACCATGCCTTGCCACCACTAAGTCTAGCAACTAACCAGCCTGTTGGGGCGCACATTAAAGCAGGTGCGACTGTAATCACCACATTAGGGCGCCACATAATTTGCCAAAGCATGACAGGGAAAGATGACAATACAAATGTGAACAAATGAAGAAGGCGAGTAATTCCATTGGGTTTATTTGGCACCCACAGTGGCGCACGCCACACATCAACCCCATGCCATTGCTCACGACGATAAGGAGGCCATGCATAGCCCTTTTCTAACTTCCAAGATGGGTAGTACGGCGGAGCTGAAACCACTCTTACTTGATGTCCTTCAGCGACCAGCCAAGCCGCCATTTCACCAGAGTATTTACCAATGCCTGTCGGCTCAGGCGCAAAATTTGCCGTGTACAATAGTATTTTCAAGGTAAAAATCTTTTCAGAATGAGGAACAACATATCCATCTACCAATAACAAAACCGCGTTATTGATAGTGACGAGATAGATATAGTATTTGTTACTCATGACCTTTTTATGAACGGAAATAGTCCTACCTGCTCATAAAAATTGGATTACTTACAAATGAATTAAGCTGTAAGTAGAATTGAAAAGAATTGTTTTCCCGACGTTTGTTATAGGCTTAAAACATCTTAAAAAATAGCGATGAGGCTAAATATAAATTAGGTAACTTTAGGTGAAATCTAATTGAGTTGAATAACTAAGCTTTTGTAAACACTGCAGCCTATATGCCCTTCGCTGCCTGCATTTCTTTAGTTTTAAGTACTATAAAGTACTCATAAATAGCTTGAAGAATGGCGTATCGTACGCCTGGCCAGCCGTCTAAAAAGGCACGGCGCACAATCAACATGTAAATCAATTTAATCAATGGGCGAGCTGGTAATCCATAAAATATTGCTTTTTGGTGAACACGCCGCTCACTGAAGTCGCCGCCAAAAAGCGCAGTTAGCCAATCTGGCTTGATAAAGAGACCTTTAGCAACCACTTCTGCCTCCATGCGTGAGTAAGTGTTATGTTTGCTAATCCAATGATCAAGCCCTTTAGAAAACGGATAGTGCACAAAAGGTTGTGTAAGGTCAGCAATGTCTCCATCCACAACCAACACCTCATTAATCTCCCGCTCATAATATGCTCGTCCAACGCGCACCATGCGTATATAAAATGGTGAGATTTGGGCGTGTTTTAACCAACGTCCCCACCAAATATCACGACGACGCATACGTGCACCAGCTACATGATCTAGAGCCGACTTAGCAAACTCTTTTAATTCAGAAGCCAGTGACGGCGTAATTCGCTCATCAGCATCCAATATAACTAACCACTGGTGCTTAAAAGGAAGCTTTAATCCATAGTTACGTTGCGACGCATACCCATCAAAGACCCTCAATGTTACTTTTGCACCGAAATTCTCGGCTATTTCTGCTGTTTTATCAGAGCTCATTGAGTCGAGGACATGAACATCATCACTCCAAGCCACAGATTTTAGGCAATCGGGGAGATCTTGCTCTTCATTCTTAGTTAAAATTAAGACTGATATTGCGCTCATTTACCACCCCTCTTACGCATTCTTTTCATGACAGCGGGATTGCCCGCCCAAACTGACCAAGGCTCAATAATGCTTTTCACCGCCACTGCGCGCGCACCTACAACACACCCCTCAGCAATCGTTACGCCAGGTCCAATAAAAGCTTCAGCGCACACCCATACATTTTTTTCCAACTTGATTGGTTTAGCAATCAGCTGAAAGTTTACGGAATCGATATCGTGAGACCCGCCACAAAGGTGCGCACCTTGAGAAATAACACAATGATCATCAATCGAAATTGGCGCCATATTATAAATAGTCACCCCGTCTGCGATTCCAACAAAGTTGCCAATGGTGAGCGCCCAAGGAGCCCATATTTTTACATTAGGATACACATGCACATGCCGACCCAGTTGTGCACGAAATAAGCGTAAAATTAATCTACGCCATGCATGAAAAGTCCTTGGACTAGGGCGAAATAAGATAAGCCAAACGACGCCCCATAAACCTCGCATCAATCGATTTGCCATCGAAAATGATGGCTGTACGTAGGGATTGTTTCCCTGAATAATCATGGCATATATCTTTTAATTGTTTCAAGCAGGCTGCTTGCCATCGCTTCTACAGTGAACCGTTTATCAAAACTTGCTTTGGCTTGCGCTGACATTTGTTTACGTCCTTCATTGTCGAATGACAACCATAGGCGCAAGGTTTTTTCCGTACCTTCTACTGTGTCAGTATTGACTATGCCCGCACCATCAGTTTCAATTTCACGCCAAATGTTCACTTTGTTAGAAATCAGCACTGGTAAGCTACAACCCATGGCTTCAGCCACTGCTATCCCAAAATTTTCCTGATGTGAAGATAGAACAAACGCTTCGCTGGCGTAAAAAGCGCCCCACTTCATATCACCTTGCAACATCCCTGGCCATGAAATCCGGTCAGCGACGCCTAGTCGCTGCGCTTGTGCTTGTAGCTTCGCAACTAAGCCAGTTTGATCTGGCCCTGCTACCATCAGATGCAGCGA
Organism: Methylotenera sp.; assembly: GCA_031359365.1. Classification (GTDB taxonomy): domain Bacteria; phylum Pseudomonadota; class Gammaproteobacteria; order Burkholderiales; family Methylophilaceae; genus Methylotenera. The sequence continues at coordinate 2,656 of JANLZY010000420.1, forward strand.
TGAATCTAGATTTGCCACCCTAGCAAAAGCCTCAATCAGTAAGTCACAACCTTTTTTCTCGTGAATGCGACTTAAAAATAGGAGTACTCGCTTTTCACGCAGCTCAGGGTAAGCTGAATAAAAAATAGCCCTTAATGCCTCGGCATCACTTGGCGGTGTTTTTGTCCCGTAATTAATAACGTCTTCTGTTGCTTTATAAAGCCAGAAAGACTTACGTGCGAGTAACTTTTCTTCTTCACAAGTAAAAAGTACTGCAGTTGCGTCGCGCAACAATCGATAATCTGCCCATGGCCAATAAAGCCATTTTTTCAAATGCTTAAGCGGGTAAGTATGTTTGAACCACGGGTCTAGCATGCCGTGTGTAAAGACAAAATATGGAATATGCAGATCACTCAACACACGCCACGCGCCAAAACCATGGTACTGCCATAAACCATTTACTACCACGTAATCATAATGATGAACATTTTCTTTTAACCAGGGAATGAATTTTGAACTGTAGCGATAGTTGGTCAAAGACGGTCCCATCGCATGTACCTTAAGCGGAAAATCTGCAATGTACGCTGCGGCTGGGTCATCTAGCGTGACCACCTCGACCACATGGCCGATTGTTTTCAACTGCAAGCCATATTGGCGCACGCCCTCCATTGGCCCACCACCTTTAGGATCTATTGAAGGCAGTATATGTAGCGCTCTCATTAGCGAGCTTTCCGAGGAATTAAGGTGTCGTTATTCAGGATTTGTGCTGTATGGGTATAACTAAGAACCTGCTGATAAGTTTTCAAGTACCCTTCAATTGCATCGTCTGCGTTAAACTTTGCAGCATGAGCTAGACCTTGCTCAACCAACGTAATTCGCTGCATTTCAGGCATGTTAAGTATTAACTTCAAGGCATTCGAACCTTTTAACGCCCAAGCAACTGGATCATCAGTCAACTTCAAAAGAGGAATATAGCTCGCTGATGAGCCACCAATCTCATTCATAGGCGCAGCATCAGTCGTAAGCACCAAGCAGCCAGAAGCTTGTGCTTCGATAATTGGCCAGCCGAATCCTTCAGCTAGACTAGGGAAAATAAATGCATGTGCTGTTGAATACGCTGCTTGAAGCGCTTGGTTATCAATGCCTTGAAAGAAGAGCACCTGCCCTTGAGCTGGCAGCTCTTTGAGTAACTCTTGTACTTTAGTGTTTGGACTTGGGCTTATACACCAAAGCGGTAATGGCTTAGTCTCACTTTTAGCATATTCAATGTAAAGCCTAACGACGCCAGCAAGATTCTTATACCACTGACTACCCCCTAAATGCAGCAACATGCCTTCTGGCTTAATAGGCAGACCTGCCTGATTAAGCACGGCTATGGCATCACTTTTCAGCATTGGCACATAAGGGTAATTTAAGCCGTTATATACCACTTCAGAAGTCACAGGAGACACCTCTCCAAAGTGATGCAGATCATCACGTGTTTTCTTAGAGATAGAGATGAAATGTTTTGCCTGCTGAAACCCTTGCCGTATATAGCGTTGATAAACTCGGCCTGACCATTGCGTAGGGTTTTCTGGAATATCACCTAAAGCCGAACGTAAAGCCAACAAGTCATGCACGTGTACAACATGTGGCTTATTTTTAACCAAAGGCACCCATGGCCCAAGCGCTTGATCACAAAAAACATACAGCGTATTGGCAAGCTGCATTTTCAGTTGCTTGCGCACCCACAATGGAAAAATAATGTACTGATCAATATAACCAGCCCATTTAGACAACCTACCTTTAGGCAGTAAAGCATACATCTTTGCCTGCGGTGACCAAACCTCCACCTGATGACCGCGCTCGCGATAAGCCTCCTCGAGCATACGAGCAAAACGCGGCATGCTTTGCGAGTTCATAAATGCTGGATGAGAAAATAAAACTATATTCATAAATATTCGCTATTAAATCAGTATAGGTAGAACCAAAGCATCTGCGCGCTTTAATATTTGCTGCTCAATCAGACGGAAACACCACGCAACAAGCACACTTACAACAACAGTCAGGCAAGCAAAACCAAGAAACGCCATTTGGTCGATTGAACCTTTTTCGGTGTAATCTTGAATGACTAGCCAAGACATCAACGAGATCAGCACCTGAAAGTGCACCAGATAAAGTGGGAACGAAATTTCTCCAAGAAAGAGAGAAAACTTATTAGAAAAAAATGCTTTTAGATGACGTTGCGTATAGAAACAAAATACCAAGACCATGGCCACACA
>JANLZY010000442.1:0-4450 GCA_031359365.1 Methylotenera sp.
CCAACAACGCTTAAATAAATTAGGCGTTACGCAAATCTACGGCGGCGACCTTGGGCTTTACGATGAAAATCGAAGTGAACATTTCTGCACCTACACCGATGAAGCACGCTTTTTTTCATTCAGACGCGATAACGTCACAGGTCGCATGGCGAGTTTGATTTGGCTGGGTAATTAATTAACAGCTTCTAACTCACTGTTGACTGGTAAATCAAGCTGCGCATACTTAATGCGCCCAACTCAAAATTTTCTGTTAGAAACTGCATGTTGTCATCGGCATGTTTAACTGCGGCAATGTATAGCAGTGGCAAGTAATGCTCATCAGTTGGCACCGCAAGTTTTGCAGAATCACCAGCACGAGAGATGTCTAACAATGCTGCTACATCTTCTGAGTCCAATTCTTTTTTTATGTTATCGTCAAAACTAATCACCCATTCAGGCGTTCTTCCTTGCATGTTGAGTTTGCCTAAATTATGTACGATGTTGCCGCTACCTATGATCATTACCCCTTGTTCACGTAGGCTTGCTAACTGCTTAGCCAACTTAAAATGCCCGGCAAAGTCTAAATTGACATCTAAACTAAGCTGAAAAACGGGTACATCAGCCGCAGGGAAAAGCGACTGTAGAACTGTCCAAACGCCATGATCTAAGCCCCAATCTAAAGTGCTTGTAATTTTATTGTCAGGAAATAAATCACAGAGCATTTTTGCGTATTTGGGCGAGCCTGGGGCAGGGTATTCCTGAGCGAATAATTCTGCAGGAAATCCGCCAAAATCGTGTATGGTTTGTGGTTTTTCTACTGCACAAACTTGTGTGCCGCGCGTTTGCCAATGTGCAGAAATGCATAGTATCGCGTTAGGTTTGGGCAAACGTTTACCTAAAGCCAGCCAAGCATCGCGATATGGATTATCTGTGATCGCATTCATCGGGTTGCCATGCCCAATAAAAATAGCTGGCATACGAGTGATATTTTCTTGGTTTTTAATCATGTTAATTTAATCATACTCATTGATTGATACACCGCATTATGTTGGAATGATTACGGTTTTAACAAGCAATCAAGTACGACTAAGACTTTGCTTGAATATATTCAGTATAATGCACACTTCGTCAGTTGTTAAAATCACCTTATTTGAAACTCTATGTTAAACCTAGCCATCAATTCTGCACCGCTATCTGTACTTAGTTGGATTATTTTATCCAGCTTATTGGGCGGAGTATTGAGCGTTTGTTTGGCCGCATTATTTGCGCTTAACGTGCGAACCTCATGGGTGCCCATGCTGGTGAGTTACGCCATTGGCGCCATGTTAGGCGCTGTGTTTTTAGAGATTTTGCCGCATGCGTTTAGTATTGCCGGCAGTGTAGAAAAAGTTTCCGCAACGCTGTTATTTGGCTTACTTTTATTTTTTGTCTTAGAAAAATTAGTCATCTGGCGCCATTGTCACGGTGATCATTGCGAAGTACATGCGGTACATACTGAAGAAAACTGCCCTGTCACTCACCCAGAAAAAGAAGGCGGCGCCAAATATCGCGCAGTTAACCCCCAGCAGCCAACGATATTACTTAGTGATGCGCATAACCATTCTCACACGCATGATGGCGGCCGTAGTGGCTTGATGATTATGATAGGTGATACTTTTCATAATTTTATTGATGGTATTTTGATTGCTGCAGCATTTACAGCAGATTTAAAGCTAGGCTTAGTTACCGCAATAGCTATTATTGCGCATGAAATTCCGCAAGAGGTTGGTGATTTTTTAATTTTGCTGCATTCAGGCTATACAAAAAAACAGGCTTTAATTTTTAACTTGGTTTCAAGCGTGGCGACGATGGTCGGTGGTTTGATTGCCTATTTTGCACTGCAATATGTGCAAAGCTGGATACCTGTCATTTTAGGCTTGGCAGCTTCTAGTTTACTTTACGTCGCTGTGGCAGATTTGATTCCAGGTTTGCATAAACGCACAGAATTAAAAGCGACGATAGCGCAAGTATTACTCATCTCGATTGGTGTCAGCACCATCTTGGTCGCCCACTTCTTCCTCGAGTAAAGATTTTTGATGTTTTTTAAAGCGTCTATGATTGACGCCTAATATCCACAATAACAATGCGCAGGGTAGTAACCCGTAAAACACAAAGGTTAGCAGGCCTGCCGTGATGGTTTTTTCAGTCGCAGCCATTAGTACGGTGATGTAAAGCCAAGCAATTGCAATTATGTACATAATTTTTTAAAAAACTAAAACATCGTCACTATACGTTGTTGCTAAAAAAATTTAAGCGCTCACATATAAAACATATGCATCGCACCTAAATTTTTTTAGCGCCTAGTCTAGTTTAGACGTTTTAATTTTAGTGTCACCCTATTTAAATTTGAAATGTGAGTTTTAAAATGAGTTTATCAAATCCAAAAGTTGGCTTCGTCTCTCTCGGTTGCCCTAAAGCGGGCTCAGATGCAGAGCGTATTCTCACCCAATTGCGCGCAGAAGGCTATGAAATTTCAGGCAGTTATGAAGATGCTGATTTAGTCGTGGTTAATACCTGCGGCTTTATTGATAGCGCGGTAGAGGAGTCACTAGATGCCATTGGTGAGGCGATTGCCAAAAACGGTAAAGTGATTGTGACTGGCTGTTTAGGCGCAAAGAAGGGAGTAGTAGAAGCAGCGCATCCAAGCGTGCTAGCGGTTACAGGCCCACATGCTTTAGAAGAAGTGATGACAGCTGTGCATGCTAATTTACCTAAATTGCACGAGCCATTTATTGATTTAGTACCGCCACAAGGCATACGCCTAACTCCCAGTCATTATGCGTATTTAAAGATTTCAGAAGGCTGTAACCACCGTTGCAGCTTCTGTATTATTCCAAGCATGCGTGGCGATTTAGTCAGCCGCCCGATTGGTGAAGTGTTAAACGAAGCGGAAAACCTAGTTAAAGCGGGTGTGAGTGAGATTTTAGTGATTTCACAAGATACCTCTGCTTACGGCGTAGATGTTAAATACCGCCCAGGTTTTTGGAATGGTCGTCCAGTAAAAACGCGTATGACTGAACTTTGTCAAAGCTTAAGTGATTTAGGTGTATGGACGCGCTTGCATTATGTTTATCCTTATCCGCACGTAGATGAAGTGATTCCATTAATGGCAGACGGCTTGATTCTGCCTTATTTGGATGTGCCATTTCAGCACGCCAGCCCGCGTATTTTAAAAGCCATGAAACGTCCAGCGCATGCAGAGAATAACCTCGCTCGCATTAAAGCATGGCGCGAAATCTGCCCAGATATTACCGTGCGTAGTACTTTCATCGCAGGTTTCCCAGGCGAAACTGAAGATGACTTCCAAATGCTTTTGGACTTCTTGGAAGAAGCGCAGTTAGACAGAGTTGGCTGTTTTGCTTACTCTGCGGTCGATGGTGCAAAAGCCAACGAACTGCCAGACCAAGTGCCAGAAGAAGTGAAAAAAGAACGCTTAAGCCGCTTTATGGCAGTGCAAGAGCGCATTAGTGCGGCTAAATTACACAACAAAATCGGCAGTATCCAAACAGTCTTAGTCGATGAAATTGTGCAGGATTCTGAGGGTAATATTGAGGCGATAGGTCGCACTAAAGCCGATGCTCCTGAGATTGATGGCGTGGTGTATATGGAAGATGCAGATGGCTTGACGCCAGGTGATTTTGTGGAGGTTGAGATTTATAGTGCGGATGGGCATGATTTGAGGGGCGGGCCACCGAGAGGTTGATTGCGAATTTAAGTGCTAAATATCAAAAATACTTTTTCTAAATTTATTTCAGGCGGTTACGGACTGCCAATTACTTTTTGGATTTTAGGTGTTTTAATTGCAACAGTTTTAGGTGTTGCTACTAAAGGCATTACAACACATGGGCAGTGGGTGTTTCTTGCTGGTATTGCCATTATTCACGCATTGCTTATTACAATAGCTGTTTGGAATGCCTCAAAACTATATTCAGGACGCTCTGTCTGGAAGTGGAGCGCTAAGTTATTGGCAATACTTAGTGCCGCTAAATGGCTATGGTTTTTGCCTGACTTTTTAGTGACGTTTCTTAGCGCAATTGGCATCTCAATTCATTCAAGTGAGTATTGGGATTTGAATGCTCGCAAACTAACTTGTGAACCAGCTTTATATCAGCTAACTCCTGAAAGTATTCAAAAGAGATATGAGGGTTGTGTTTATGCAGAGTCTGTTAATGGCGAGGTAATTAATCTTCGATGTAAGTCTGCTGAAATCAATACTGAGTTTTTTTACACACGAAATCAAAATGACTGTAATAAATATCTCGAAAAATTGCAGGTGCTGAGAAAGAGTCAGAAGTCAAGTTAGGTGCTTTTTCGCTTCTAAGCGAGTTACTTTACTTTTGCTTGCTCAAAAGAAAGTAACCAAAGAAAAGAGCACCCCCCTGCCGCTTGTTTCCTGCGTTGCTCAACTTCATGGGCGGCAATCGGAAACTCG
>JANLZY010000445.1:0-4751 GCA_031359365.1 Methylotenera sp.
CCTTGCTAAGTAACGCACTTTTATTTCTCATTAAAACGGTGTTGGATTTACTAACACTAGTATTTTTACTGCGTTTTTACTTTCAATTACTCAAAGTACCTTTTCAAAACCAAGCCGCACAAATGATAGTTTCTTTAACTAATTTCGCAGTAAAGCCTGTACGCAAGATCATCCCAAGCTTGGGTAAGCTAGATGTATCCACACTACTGCTTGGCTACTTCTGCCAACTACTTCTCAGTGTAGGTACGTTATGGCTGAGTGATTACCCGTTACTCATTGTTGGCAGTGGCATTTGGTTAAAAATATTCGCCATTGCATTTCTTGGTACCATAAGCATCAGCATCGCGATTTTCTTATATGCTGTGCTAATACAAGCGGTATTAAGCTGGGTTAATCCTTACACACCGATTGCACCGGTTTTAAGTAAACTAACCAACCCGATCTTGAGCTTTTTCAGGAATTTCATCCCAGCAGCTGGTAATATAGACTTAACGCCGCTGGTTTTCATTATTACGGCACAGTTATTGCTGTTGACTATATTGGTTCCTTTGGAAAACAACTTGTTTAAATCAATAATAAGTTAATATTAGACGACATTATGAACATGCAACCTACTGAAAAAGTATCCGATCAGTCAAGTCTTGTGACCTCGAGCTTAAGTACAAAAATCACTGAATACAGTGAATGGCGTACCAGTCTAATTGCCACTATAGATGATTATATCGATTGGTTGGGACAATCAGATTCAATTAATGCAATACAGGAGCTAAGACTTTACGACATCAAAGAAATCTTAAAAAAAGATCAATTAGTGATGGCGTTCTTAGCGGAATTCTCGCGCGGTAAAACTGAAACGATTAACGCGCTGTTCTTTTCAGACTTTAATCAACGCTTACTCCCAAGTGCACCTGGCAGAACTACCATGTGCCCGACTGAGATATTCTGGGATGCTCGTGAAGAGCCTTGCATTAAATTGCTACCAATTGAAACCAGACAAACTGACGACTCACTGACTTATCTAAAAACTACGTCTGATATTTGGCATAAGATTCGTCTAGATGTGAGTTCGCCAGACTCGATGAAAGAAGCGCTAAAAGCTTTAATCCAAAAAAGAGAAGTTAATTTAGAAACGGCTAAATTACTTGGTTTTTGGAATGAAGATGACCCAAGCATGCGTCGATTGCTTGCCGAAAAAGGTACCGTAGAAATTCCAGTATGGCGTCATGCTCTGATTAACTACCCTCACCCACTGCTTAAAAATGGCTTAGCCGTGATTGACACCCCAGGTCTTAACACCATGGGTGCAGAACCAGAACTCACTCTAAGCATCATTCCCAATGCGCATGCCGTGTTGTTCTTGACCGCAACGGATACAGGCATTACTAAGTCAGACATGCAAATTTGGACAGAATATGTACAAAAACGTGCTGCTCATAAATTAGTGGTACTGAATAAAATCGATATTCTTTGGGATGGCCTGGAATCTGAAGCGGAAGTTGACGCGCTCATACAAAAGCAAATACAAAATACTGCACGTGAATTAGGTTTAGATTCACGCAATATTTTTGCAATGTCTGCGCAAAAAGCTTTAGTCGCCAAAATTAGAAAAGATGCGGCATTACTAAAACGTAGCGGTATTGGCACTTTGGAAGACGCACTCGCTAATCAACTCGTCGAATCTAAGCATGAAATTTTAGGTCGTGCAGTGGTGACTGAATGTTCGAATATGATACGTTCATACCGCAAAGTCGCGCAAATGCGTGTAACAACCATGAAAGACCAGCTGACTGACTTGAAAGAAATCCAAAGCCAAAATCGTGATTCTTCTAAAGAAATTCTAGCAAATGTAGTGGCTGAGCGCAAACGCTATGAAGCCTCAGTACTGACGTTCAACCAAGGTAGCGAGAAAATTAAACGCCTAAGCGACAAGCTTTTACGTCATCTTAGCCTTGGTTATCTAGATACTACGCTAGAGCAAACCAAACAGGATATGGGCGATAGCTGGACGACTGCTGGTTTAAATAAAGGCATAAGAAGCCTAACAAAACTAGCGATTAACTTAGCTGAAGAAATTAAATATGAAGGCAACACCATTAAAAAGCATGCGGACGATTTGTATCACTTATTTTGGAGCAAACATAGCTTTGAAAAAACTGAAGCAATAGAGCTCGACATGAGTAGCTTCATCAGCAATATGCAATCTCTAGAAAAAATTACCAATGATTTTTGTAACGATCCCGTCAATGTATTAACGGAAAAACACTTTTTGATTCGTAAATTTTACTTAGGGCTAGGTGCGCAAATTCAAACAAACTTTGAACAAGCACATTTAGAGTGTAGTCGTTGGCTGAGTGTTGTAATTGGCGAACTTAAAACACAAATTAGCTCACACAAGAAATCTCTAGATAAACGCGCTGAGTCTTTAATGGAATCTCACAACAGTGCGGATAAGCTCATTAAGAATTTAGAGTCAACTGAAAAAGAGTTTTCTAAGCTCCTGCAACAATCCAATCAGCTAGATGCGATTTTGTTAAAGTTAATGAGATGCGCTAAATTTGATGCATCTAAGCCAAAGCCAACGAGCCTCAACACTCCTAACTTAGAGACTAGTGGATTTACCAAGCCCCCTCTTCTTGCTGAAGCACCACATATAGGTCGCAGCTTAAACTAAGCAATGCATGAGGCAACTCACTAAGTAGTGAGTTGCCAGTTTAAATACTACATCAAAATAATATCGAATAATTCTTGGCTGTAACTAGATTCGACCAATAACGAAATCGGCTTGCCGATAAAGTCAGATAAATTTGCTAAGCTTTGAGACTCTTCATCCAGCAACATATCAATCACTTTTGGCGCTGCTAATACACGTAATTCACGTGCGTTAAATTGACGTGCTTCTCGCAATAGTTCACGCAATATTTCATAACAAACCGTTTGGGCAGTTTTCAACTCACCTCGCCCCTGGCAAGCTGAGCACGGCTCGCAGAGGATGTGCGCCAAGCTCTCACGCGTACGTTTACGGGTCATTTCAACTAAGCCTAGCGGCGTAAACCCATTCACACCCGTGCGCGAGCGATCTCTCGCAACGGCTTTTTGTAGCTCGCCTAACACCGCAGCGCGTTGCGTATCTTCATCCATATCGATAAAGTCGATAATAATAATGCCGCCCAAGTTTCTAAGACGTAATTGACGAGCTATGCACTGGGCAGCTTCCAAATTAGTTTTGAATATAGTATCGGATAGATTCTTGCCACTGACAAAACTGCCAGTATTCACATCTACTGTGGTTAAAGCTTCAGTTTGGTCAAAAATCAAATAACCGCCAGACTTTAGCTCTACCTTACGCGACATGGCGTGTTCGATTTCTTTTTCTATGCTGTACAAGTCAAATAATGGCCGCTCGCCAGAATAATGTACGAGCTTATCTAGCGCAGTAATCGCGTATAAGTTAGCAAACTCCACCAACTTTTGATACGTTTCACTTGAGTCGATACGGACCGCCTGAGTATCAGCACAAATCACATCACGCAACACGCGCATAGGTAAATTCAAATCCTGAAAAACCAATGAGCGGTCTGACGCTGTTTTATGTTTGGCAGAAATATGCGTCCAAGTTTTAGTCAGATAATCCACATCAGCCAACAATTCAGCATCCGTCGCCGTTTCTGACATCGTCCTAATAATATAGCCGCCCACCCTATCCTCAGGTAGCAAGCCAACCAAGCGCGCTCTTAGTTGCTCACGTTCAGCTTCATTCTCAATACGTTGTGACACGCCTATATGGTCTTGCTGTGGCAGATACACTAAAAAGCGTCCAGCAATACTAATTTGCGTAGTTAGCCTTGCACCTTTGGTGCCAATAGGCTCTTTAATCACCTGCACCATGATAGATTGACCTTCATGCAGCACAGCCTGAATTGGCAATTGTGAATCAGATTGCCCACATTCAAATATATCGCCAGCATGTAAAAAAGCCGCTCTCTGTAAGCCTATCTCTACAAAAGCTGACTGCATACCCGGCAATACGCGACAAACCACGCCACGATAAACATTTCCGACTAGCCCCAATGAAGTGCTACGCTCAATTTGCAGCTCTTGTACCACGCCATTTTCCATCATGGCAATACGCGTTTCTTGGGGTGTTACATTAATTAGTATCTCTTCACTCAATTTGCATTCTCTTTTAACTTTTATCTAAAACTATTTTTCTGGTGTTTAACTTTGAATATTTAACCATTTATTCACAACACAGCTAAATTAGCTTTTCTCAGCAACTCTGCCGTTTCAAAAACAGGCAAGCCCATCACACCCGAATAACTACCTTCAATGCGCTTAATCCATGCGCCAGCCTTACCTTGGATGCCATAACTACCGGCTTTATCTCTCGGCTCACCTGACGTAATATACAGCTCAATTTGTTCCTCGGTCAGCGTCATCATTTCAACCACTGTAGTAGACAAGACAACTTCAATTTGGTTGTTGAAAGCCAAAGCAACAGCGGTATGTACCTCATGCAAACTACCTGATAAAGCGATCAGCATATTGCGTGCATCAATATCATCATCAGGCTTGCCAAGCACGACACCATCCAGTACCACCGTGGTATCTGCCGCCAAAACAGGATGAATTTTTTGCTCTATTGTTAAATGGCGTAAACAGGCTTGTGCTTTTTCTCGCGCTAATCTCGTGACATATTTTTCAGGCGATTCGCCAACGAGTTGTGTTTCATCAATATCTGCAGGTAATGGCTC
>JANLZY010000465.1:0-2448 GCA_031359365.1 Methylotenera sp.
ATGGTTTCAAAGTGCAAAAAGCCAACTAACCATAAAGATTGACCTAACTCTTAAAAACAAAAAACCGCCACTTAAGGCGGTTTTTTTAATCTCACTTAACAGCTTAGATTAACTTACTATTATCTTAATTTACAGCTGAAGTAAGACTTATTTAGTTCTGATTACTTACCAAGCATGCCAGCTAATTTACCTGAAAGCATACCAAATATTGCACCAATAATTGTAGAAACAATGACTAGCAGCACTGGATTAGTCAAGTTCATTGCCGTTGCGTTACCTGCCGTACCTGCAGTTAAAGCCAAGCCAGCGGTTGCTGCATAGCCATACACGTTTGCAGGAACAACTGACAGTAAGGTATTACCTGCCACAATCACCAGTACGAACACAGTCACTGCAATAATCACAGGCGCAGCTAATGTGCCCAAGGCCGCCAACATTCCAGAACTCACTAGATATAAAGCAACACCTGCAATTACTGCACCAAAAGACATACCAGCGATTGTTTTTTGTAATGCTGCGCTATCGCCACCCGTATGAAAATAACAACCCCATGCAATAAAGCCAACCCATACTAAAGCAATTGGCGCAGCTCCACCCAACGGACCCAATGCTAAAAATGCCCATACCCCACCTAAAACAGCAATACTTAGTGCTAATGCAGTTAATTTCGACATACTTTTCTCCTAATTTTTATATTGAGTAGCAAGTTTTTCGAACAGCAACGTCATACGCTGGGCTTATTGGAATAGTGCAAATTTTGCCTTAGTCATATAAACGCTAGGGGCATACTGAATGATTTTTATAAAAATGTAAACTTTTTTGAGGGGGTTTTTAGCACTAATCTAGTGCTAAACCAAGGCTAATTGAGAAAATGCCTAATAATTTAGGTATTTTTTGGTGCGTAATTCCAGTTTTTGGTTGAATAATCCCAGTTCTTACGCCAAGCACCAAGCACTAGGTTAGGATACTGTGGCTTGCCTAAGCTACCGTTATATCGACCTAAAGCACGATACAAATCGCCATGCTCGATATCAATATAATGCCTTAGAATTGTGCAGCCATAACGTAAGTTAGTACGTAAAAGGAATAAGTTATGGTCTGTTGCACCAATGCTACGCGCCCAAAATGGCATCACCTGCATAAATCCTCGCGCACCGACTGAAGATAATGCGTACTTCTTAAAGCCGCTTTCCACCTGAATCAAACCTAATACCATTTGTGGATCTAACCCCGCACGAGTCGCTTCATAGTGAACAGTGCGAAGTAAATCTTCACGATAATTGGTATCAGGAATGCGTTTTTGCAAGCGTCTTGACATCTCATTCAGCCAAGCTTCACCTTCTTCTGGGCTGGCAAAAGTGAGCGTTGGAACGGCTTTATCACTAATGCTGCGCTGCATCATCGCTTTTACGCTATTTGACAACGGCTCTTCAATCTGCGCGCCAGCATAGCTATTGCTTGAAGCCAAAGCTCCAATCAATGTCAGCAAGCAGATTTGAATATTTTTAAGCATGTTTGATTATAGTGCCACTTTTTGCATAAATTCAACTACATTATTCAATGAAACCATCTGCGCTTCCGCATCAGTTCTACCTTTATACTCCACAGTGCCATCCGCCAAGCCACGCTCACCAATCACTAAGCGGTGTGGAATACCCATTAAATCTGCCTCAGCAAACATCACGCCAGGGCGTTCACCTCTATCATCGAGCATCGCCTCGATGCCTGCAGCGTTCAAATCGGCATATATCTTATTCGCTGCAGCCGAAACAGCCTCAGACTTATCATAGCCAATCGGGCAAATTGTCACAGCAAATGGCGCCATGCTTTTCGGAAAAATGATTCCGCGCGCATCGTTACCTTGCTCAATTGCCGCACCGACAATACGTGAAACGCCAATACCATAACAACCCATTTCCATGACTTGAGTTTGACCAGCCTCATCAAGATAAGTCGCATTCATCGCTTCAGAATACTTAGTGCGCAACTGGAATATATGTCCAACTTCAATACCTCGACAAAGTGACAATGTGCCTTTGCCATCAGGGCTCGCATCGCCTTCCACCACATTTCTAATATCCGCAACTAAACTTGGCTCTGGTAAATCACGCCCAAAATTAACACCGCTCAGATGGTATTTTGGTTTATTAGCACCACACACAAAATCACTCATCGCAGCAACTGTTCTATCTGCAATCACACGCACATGCGCACCTACACCGACTGGCCCAATAAAGCCTGGTGGACATTTTAAATTCTCGCGGACTTCCTCTTCGGTAGCGAATCTGAAATCATGCAAACCATCCAATTTATTCACTTTAATTTCATTCATGCGATGATCGCCACGAATAAGTAATAAATTAAACTGTGTGCTGCCATCCTCAAGCGTTGCGATTAATGCCATCGCTTTAATCGTACGATCTAAGCCTATGTTGAGTAATGTAGCCA
>JANLZY010000026.1:0-3574 GCA_031359365.1 Methylotenera sp.
AGGCGTTTTCAAGGGTGATGATGTCGCCAGATAGCGTAATTTCAATGGCATAGCGGTGCCCATGCAGATTTTTACATTGGCTTTTATGGCTTGGAATACGATGCCCAGCATCAAACTCTAGGCGGGTGGTAATTTGCATGGCGGTGACTTAATTGAAAGCGTATGGCAATTATACGCTGACTGTTAACTATTTTAAGCTAAGCGTAATTCAAAAATATTAAGTTGGTTTTTATAGCGCTTAAGTGATTATTGCGCTTTAAATTCGCCCAGCCATGTAGTGAAGTCTTCAAAAGACATGGGCTTTCCATAGTAATAGCCTTGTATCTTCTCACAATTCATCTCTTTTAATATATTGAGACATGCTAAATCTTCTACACCTTCAGCAATCACTTCTTTACCTAAGCTATGTGCTAATTTAATAATGGATTTAACAATGGCTTTATCTTGAGTCGAGCTGGAGATGTTCAGTACAAAGCTTTGATCAATTTTGACGATGTTGATTGGCATATTGCGTAGTCGTGCCATGGATGAATAGCCTGTACCAAAATCATCTAAAGCGATTTTAAAGCCTAACTGTACAATTTGATCGAGTACCTGCAACACTTTCACTTCATCAACAAGAATGTCATTCTCAGTGATTTCAATCGTCAGACTGCTAGCAGGGACACTCCAAAGTGCAATAGATTGTGAGAGTAGCTCAGGTAAGTCAAAATCTAACAAGTCGCTACTACTTAAGTTGATTGTTAGCGAAATATCATGCTGATAGGAGGATGTTAATTCAGCGCACCGCTGACATGCATTATTGATTAACCATCGTATAAATACTCTGCCGAAACCTTTTTTATAGATGACATCAAGCAACCTTGCTGGTGAAATAGACTGCCATTCTTGACTCGGCCAGCGCAATAATACTTCTGCACTGGTGCATTTCTCAGTGGTACTAGTTTTATGTGAAGTGGCGTTATCGTTAACCGTGACTATAGGCTGTAAGAATAGAGAAAGCTCATTTTTCTGTAATGCTTCAATAATAGCTTCATCAAGAAGTTGCGAATTCATGAATGATGAAGCGATATTCTGATCGTAGATTTTAATCTGTTCATTTTTAACGATAGCCTGATTTAAAGCCAATCTGGCGTGTTCATATAAAGAAATGGCGTTTGTTTGTATGTTAAAAGTGCTTACGGCACCAAAGTATGGATTTAGTATTAGTGTGATATTTTCAAGTGGTAGCGCTGTTTCAAATGCATGCAATACTTTGGTTGCGATTAGGTTTAACTGAGTTGGCGATTTTAACGGGTTAATCAGAATCGCTAAGTCTATGGCACCTACATGAAATAAAGTTGCGTCATCATTTAAGTGTTGTTGAATGGTGTGGATGGCTGCTAGCATCAAGCTAGACGAAGCAGAGTTTAATTGAGATACCTCGCCATAGTTGATATTAAGATTGATTAATATCAAGCCTAAATGCGTTGACTCTGCTGGGCTAGACAGTTTAGATAAATCACTCTGCTGGTTGTTATTTAATCTTTTGTTATTATTTAAACTCTGGTTGTTATTTAAGCTTAGGTTAAGTAAGTTAAGTAGTAAGTGTTGATTTGGCAGGCCAGTATCCAAGTCAAAGTTTTGCACATAACTAAATTTATATTGTTCAAGCTGGTTTGTCACACGTGCAATAAGGTGGGTGAGCAGACTCTGAAATTGAGCATTTTTGCTAGATTTTAACTCTAAGCAGCGCGCTAGCAAAAATGCGGCATCTAAATTTTCACCTAGTTTGTAATCCTTAAGCCAGGCAAGCAGAAAGTTGTTTATTTGTTGGTTTAGTTGAGACCAACTCAATTTTTGTGGCCAATGGCTAATCGCATGAGTGGTGTTTTTTAGTACATTGTTACCACTATTATATGGCTCAGTTTTAACAAATTGTTCAAACACCAGTGAGTTGAAAACGAAGTCACCCGCAACATCAGAAGCTTTTAGGCTGTAACTGGCCATCAACTGCAGCAGTAAGTTTGAATCTAATTGAATTTCAAAATTTTGGTATAGCGTTGTTGAGTTTGATTGATGCGCGAGTTCAAGTGTGATGTCGGTAAGGTTAGGCATAATAATTGTTAGCACTTAAGCCGTAACTATCTGGCGGCAATCCTCTTACAATTTTATAAGGTTCGCCTGAGGGTGTAAGAGGTGAGTTGATTAGATTAATAATCGCAGGATATTCATTTCTAGTTTTGTCCGGATTGAGTAATATCATGACTCTTGGTAGCAGGCGTCGCACACTATTTTGTTGAATCACAACACCAACTTCACCCGAGTTCAGATCTACAAGTGAACTGACAGGGTATATGCCTAGAAACTGTACTAGTTGGTCAATTAATACACCATTGAATTTAAAACCACGTAAAGAGTGAATTTCCTCTAAAGCGATTTGGTTATAAACACCTTTTGCATACACTTTGTTAGTGGTCAGTGCACAATAAGTATCTATAAGGCCAGCCATTTGACCAGTCAAACTAATTTGATTGCCAGATAATTTATACGGATAGCCGCTACCATCTATGCGCTCATGATGCTGTGAAACCGTTAAAATCACCGTGCTGGAAATGTTTTCTGTGGCTTCTAATAAAGCAAGCGCGTGTTCAACATGCTTTTTTAGAGTTTCAAATTCATCGTGCGTAATTTTGTCGTGTTTATGCAAAAGTTCAGTAGGTATTTTTGCTTTCCCTATGTCTTGCAGTAATCCTGCTAAGCCTAAATCTTTCACTTGCTTTTTAGGCAGTGACATAAAGTTTGCTAATGCCATTAAAGTAATTGAGACACTCATTGCATGGTTGTATGAATAGTCATCGGTTTGCTTAAGCTTAGCTAACCACAGTAGCGCATCTGGGTTGCGCTCTATGCTCTCCACCATACCATCTAAGGCCTCATGAATTTTAGATAAGTCAATTTCATGGTCTAGCGCTAGCGCTTCAAACATCTCTTTTGTCGCGAGTTGTGATTTTTCATAGATTGGATAAATAGCCGCTATTTCATCTTCTACTGGCTGAGCTTCATCAAAAATAGTGATTTTGTAACCATCGTGACGATCTTCATTTTTTTCTAAGTCAGCTTTTAAAGCATTTTTATCAATGCTAGATTTGAGTTTTTTTTGTTTGCCTCCCCAGCTGGTTAGCCCAGAAATAAAGTTAGAAAAATCAGTTTTAATCTGCGTAGCTAACGTTAAGTTTTCAGTACTTTTATCACCACTGATCAAAACAACTTTATTGTCATTAAGATACTGTACTTTGAATATAGCCTCAGAATTAGTAGTGTTTGTTTCGCCAGAAAGGGCGGCTTGATTTCCCGAGTGTATTTCTTTAAGAATATCTAGAAATGAAAACTTAACATTCGGTGAACCAAGCTTTGTAGATGTATTGATGGAGTTACTAGTTCGTTTACTAGTATTTGGGTCTATAGTCACTCTATTAATAGTGCCATCACGCTTAATCGCTACCTGCTCTTTAGGTGCTACAGTGAAATGGCGACCAACAGACACGGTTCGGTCTACATAGACAAATTCACACAAAGATATAATTGTGGCAAT
>JANLZY010000043.1:0-2701 GCA_031359365.1 Methylotenera sp.
AGAAACCGCAAAGGCTCCGCATGCCGATTAATCTGCAGATTGCCTTGTGGGGGGTAGTCGTTGTACTTATTACAGGCACGCTGATTATTTGGCTTAAACGAGTATTTCGTCCAAGCGCATCTGACCATGAACTTGGCTTGCGTATGCGTTCTTGGTGGATGATGGCAGGTTTGTTCATTTTAGCCGTTGCCGTGAACCGTGCGTTGGGCGTGTTATTTTTCGGGCTAGTGAGCTTTTTAGCACTAAAAGAATATCTCAGTATTATTCCTACCAGAAGCGCCGATAAACGTGTGTTGCTATGGGCGTACTTCGCCATTCCGCTACAGTATTTGTGGGTTTGGCTGGGCTGGTATGGCATCTTTATCATTTTTATTCCCGTCTATATGTTTTTGCTGATGCCGCTTCGCATGCTGATAGAGGGGGAAACACAAGGCTTTTTGAAGGCCGCAGGTACTTTGCACTGGGGTTTGATGACAACGGTGTTTTCACTCTCGCATGCAGCGTATTTGCTTGCATTGCCTAACAATGTGAGTCCAGCGGCAGGCAGCGCAGGCATACTTTTATTTTTGGTGTTTCTTACACAATTCAACGACATCATGCAGTATGTGTCGGGTAAATTGCTGGGTAGTATTAAAGTGATTCCCAAGGTTAGCCCCAATAAAACATTAGGTGGTTTACTCGGCGGAATCGTAACAACGACCATGTTGTCATGGCTGCTAGCGCCTTATTTAACGCCGCTGGCCGGTTGGGAGCCACTTGCAGCAGGCGTGCTGATTGGATTAGCTGGCTTTGTGGGTGATGTGAGTATTTCAGCGGTGAAGCGCGACTTGGGTATTAAAGATACGGGCAATCTGATTCCAGGTCACGGTGGTATTCTCGACCGTGTTGACAGTCTGACCTATACCGCGCCATTGTTTTTTCATTTTGTGTATTATCTGCACTATTAAACTGCAAACTTTAAAGTTTGCATCATGTAAAAGGGAGATTGATCGTATGTTAAAAAAATTATTAGTAATAGTTTGTTTGCTGGTGAGTAGCACGGGCTTTGCTGCCACTGAAGAGCCTAACCATGCGATACATGAAGAGCTGCGTGGTTTATTGCAAGGTATTGAAACCGCGATTAATACTGAAAAATATGATAATTTAAAACAGAATTTTGATGACAAGTTAAAAATAACTACCATCAACCAAAATGTGATTTCTACACCAGATGGCATAGATGCTTACTTTAAAGACTGGTTTGGCAAAGGTGGCTATTTAAAAAAATTAGACATTAAGTTAACGCCAGATGCTTTAACCGACTTATATGGTGACCCCGCAAACCCAAGTTGGGGATTGGTTTATGGGTCTGGTACAGAAAACTATCAATTAGTGGATGGTCGAAATTTAGCGATGAAAACGCGCTGGACCGCTACGGTAGTCAAAGAGGCTGATGGTAAATGGCGCATTCTAGCTTTGCATATAGGCACTAATTTTTATGACAATCCTATTTTTGCGGCAGTTAAGGATTCAACTAAATATTATGCTGCAGGCGGTTTAGTGCTTGGCTTGCTACTAGGCGTGTTGGGCATGATATTTTTACGTCGTAAAAAATCTTAATTGTTACGAGTATTTTATACAAAGTAGTTGTCATTCAATTGCTTATGAAAATATTCCTTAACGCGTTATTCCTGCGTAGGTGGGAATCTAGACAAATCTGCATTCTGACTGGATTCCCGCCTACGCGGGAACGACGGAAAATTGAAATTCAAGTTTTGTATTCCAGTGTTGCCGTTCAATATCAACTTGAAGCATTTTACAAATCTCTTGACACATAAAACTAAATAACTAATTATATAGTTATGTTGTAAAGTGATTTTAGTTTAAATCTTAATAAATGGAATTCGTCATGATTAGAGTAGCAGAAGAACATACTTTTACCGCAGCAGATGGCGCTGAGATTTTTTATCGCCATTGGCCAAGTCAGAAGCCTGGCAACAATAAACGTGCAATCATTTTGTTCCATCGTGGGCACGAGCATTCTGGCCGTCAGCAAGATGTGGTGGATGGCTTAAATATGCCAGAATACGATTGTTTTGCTTGGGATGCGCGTGGTTTAGGTAGGTCGCCAGGTGTACGTGGTTATGCAGAAAACTTTGGCGTGCTGGTCAAAGATGCGGATGTGTTTGCGCGGCATATTTGTAGCAAACATGGTTTTGAGATGGAAGATATTTCTGTGATTGCGCAAAGCGTCGGAGGGGTGATTGCCGCAGCTTGGGTGCATGATTACGCGCCGAATATTCGTAGTTTGGTCTTGGCTTCGCCAGCGCTTAAGGTGAAATTGTATGTGCCGTTTGCTAGGACCTCTCTAGCCTTTATACAAGCTTTAGGGCTAACAAAACTGGTGCCTGCTCTCGCTTTTGTGAACTCTTATGTAAAAGCCAAATGGTTAACCCACGATGAAGTACGCATAGCCTCATACGACAATGACCCATTAATTACTCGCCCAATTGCTGTGAATATATTGCTGGAGTTATACAGCACAGCTGAGCGTTTGGTAAAGGATGCGGCGGCCATTACTACGCCGACACAATTTTTAGTGTCAGGTAGCGATTGGGTGGTGCATCAACAGCCCGTAAAAGACTTATATGAAAAATTGGGCGCTAGCACTAAGGAGTATCACGAATTTGAGGGCTTTTTTCACGATACGCTGGGTGAAAAG